>CAJNCQ010000009.1:0-63475 GCA_905221265.1 bacterium
GACTTTACAGGTGGTGTGAACGCGGTAGAAGCAGCAGTACATGAAGTACCAGAGTACACAGGTCCACTTGGTACAGCAGGAGATCAACCAGCACCGACGGTCGAGAAACTGGACTTTACAGGTGGTGTGAACGCGGTAGAAGCAGCAGTACATGAAGTACCAGAGTACACAGGTCCACTTGGTACAGCAGGAGACCAACCAGCACCGACAGTTGAGAAACTAGAGTTTACAGGTGGTGTGAACGCGGTAGAAGCAGCAGTACATGAAGTACCAGAGTACACAGGTCCACTTGGTACAGCAGGAGACCAACCAGCACCGACAGTTGAAAAACCAGAGTACAAATTGAACTTAAGTCCACTCGCTGATACTAAGACTCCAGAAGTTAAACAGGATGATCAGAAGGAGCTTCCGGCAACAGGTGAAAGCAAATCTGACACAGCTCTCTTCCTTGCAGGCGTTAGCCTAGCTCTATCCGCTATCTTTATCGCGAAAGGGAAAAAGGAATAGCATCTGATTACCTTTGTTTTTGACAAATTTTAGCATCAAGAGAAAGTGAAAAAGACAGCACCATAACCTCTACAATAGTTAGAGAAACTATCAAAAGAGTTATGGTGCTGTTGGGATAAACTATTGAGCTATAAAGAATAAAAATCCTGAGAAGTAAAATTCTCAGGATTTTGCTTATTGTTGCGGTTGACTTGGTTGGTTTTGCTCAGCAGGTGTAGTTCCTGATTGTTGAGGAGTCGTCTGCGTTTGACTTGTGTTTGGAGTAGTTGAACTTGACTGAGAAGTCGAGCTCTCAGATGTTGAGCTAGAACTTTCAGATGTCGAACTTTGTTGTGTAGATGATGAAGGGGTCCACGTATTGCGTGCTCCATTCTTAAAGACAAATTCTCCGCTTCTGTAAAGGCCTTCAGGCATGGTCCAATCCCCTGGATGGTCATCTGTTGAGAGGTAGGTCATCATCGAACGATAGACCTTAGCAGCAACGTAGAAGCCATCACCAACGATAGGAGTAAGTCGGTTAGAGTAACCGGTCCAGACAGCCATTGAATATTTACGAGTATAGCCGACAAACATTTCGTCTGGAGCTACATAACCAGAGTTCTTAATGTATTTCTCAATTTCATCATCTGTATAGTTTGATGTACCAGTCTTACCAGCTTGTGGTAGCCATGAAAGGTAGGCTCCACGTCCTGTCCCGTAGGTTAGGACAGTTTTCATCATCTCTGTCATCATATAGGCGGTTGTTTCTTTCATAGCGCGTGTTCCTGAATCAGAAAACTCTTTTGAACTACCATCACTAAAGATGATTTTGTTGATGTACATTGGCTTATGGTAAATACCGCCATTGGCAAAGGCAGCATAGGCTGCGGCCATTTTTTCACTGCTTGCCCCATACTTTTTGTTAGATTCGGTTGTGTTACTTGAAATCGCGTTGGCATAGTGCATATCTGGGTAATCAATACCGAGTCCATTTAGGAAGGTCTTGGCTCTATCCAAACCGACTTTATTCAAGGTTTCTACAGCTGTAACGTTCCGTGATTGTTGAAGAGCATACTGCAACGTGATGTTTCCAAAGTAACTCTTATCCCAGTTGTAGACAGGTGTGTTGGTGCCAGGATAGTTATATGGTACGTCATGAACAACCGAAGCGGTTGAGTCATAGATATCGTATTCCAAGGCTGGCGCGTAATCTGTGATTGGTTTCATGGTTGAACCCCAGTCGCGGTTTGTTTCGACAGCTTGGTTCATACCGAAGGAAACATTGCTAGATTGATGGCGTGCACCTAGCTGGGCAATCACCTTTCCGTTTGTGACATCAACGATGGTAGAAGCTACTTGCAACTCATCATCTGGATAATTAACGTATTCGTCGGTATTGTAGATATCCCAGAGACGTTGTTGAACGGCTGGATCAACATTAGTATAAACTTCCATTCCTGTTGTCAAAAGGTTGTAACCAGTTTCCTGTTCGACTTGGTCGATTACTTCTTTGAGATAATTATCCATATAGGCTGGATAGTTGTTTCCAGAACGGAGGCTCTGCAGTCCATCTGTAATGGGAGTGTTAATGGCTTTTTCGTATTGTTCAGCAGAAATGTAGCCTTGACTTTTCATTTCCGAGAGGACAAGGTCACGGCGTTCCTGTGCCGCTTCTGGATGAGAATAGGGATCATATTGATTTGGTGCCTGGGGCATTCCGGCTAAGAGAGCCAATTGTGGCAAACTTAAATCTTTGAGGTCTTTGCCATAGTAATTTTGAGCAGCTGTCTGCATTCCGTAGTTACCATTTGACATGTAGACCTTATTGATGTAGTAAGTTAGAATCTCTTGTTTGGTCGCTTTTTGTTCTAGCTGAAAGGCTAACCAGGCTTCCTGTGCCTTACGAGAAAGGGTCTGATCAGAAGTTGACGTAGAGAAATAGGTCAGCTTGATTAACTGCTGTGTCAAGGTAGAACCACCCTGAAGGCCACCACCACCACGAAGGTTTCGTAAGGAAGCGCCTAGGATACGAATCGTATCTACTCCTCGGTGACTGAAGAAACGATGATCTTCAATAGAGACAATTGCATTGACCAACTCTGTCGGAATTTCATTTGCCTGTGCATTGACCCGCCGTTCCGACCCAAGATCAGCGATAAGTTCATTTTTGCTGTCATAGATCTTACTAGACGTTGTAGCGACTAGTTTGCTTTCGGATAGAGCCGGAGCCTTGCTTACATAGTAGAGAAAAAGGCCTCCACCTAGCATAATAGCTGCGATAAATACAGTCAAGAGACAGATACTGACATACTTAACTATTCGCAGGAAAGTTTGTTTGTTCATCTTATTTTACCACCTAGTAAATGTTCTTTGATAACTTCGAGATAGGGAATCTGTGGAAAGGCACCAGGCTCAATCCTATATCCATTTTCTCGAATATATCCAAGTGGCATTGACTTTTGTCCTCTATCTTGATGATAGAAACGAATCAAATCAATGGCCGGCAATAAGTAGGTTTCTTGCTGAGAAGAAAAGTGAAGGAGGACAAAGCAGATTCCTTGCTGGGCAAGAACTTGTTCCATATGCTGGATCTGATGGAGATGAAAATTCTTCATCGGAATCGCATGTTTTTGCCTGGTTTCCTTTGCTTCAAAGTCGATGTAGTATCCATCATAAACCCCTGAATAGTCAGTCGTTGAGGCCTGTCTAAAGTAGGCTTCAACGATCTTGGCTCGACTTCTTTGGGGATAATCGACACGCACGATTTGGATGGGAGTCGGTTTCTTGTGAATAACTGCTAACCCATGCGACAAATAGTAGTCGTTCGTAGCGTTGATCATCTTTTCAAAAGACATTCCCCGATTTGCGAAATTTTTAGTTTGTGACGGGGGGGCTTGTCTCTTCTGTGATGAAAGTTTATGTGGATAGTTGACCATAATTCTCCTTATTGGTACAATAACATCACTCTATTATATCATAAATTTACAAAGAAAGGGTTAAAAATGACAACAGCCTTGATTTTAGGCTATTCAGCCTTCGACCTTGGTCTCTTTAATGACAAGGATATTCGCGTTGATATTATCAAAACAGCAATTCGGAGAGACCTAGAACGTCTAGCAGAAGAAGGGGTGACCTGGCTTGTCTTTACAGGAACCTTGGGCTTTGAGTACTGGGTGCTTCAAGTGGCAAAAGACATGCAAGCAGACTATGGCTTTCAGCTAGCGACCATTTTTGATTTTGAAACCCATGGTAGCAACTGGAATGAAGCCAATCAAATCAAACTCAGTGAGTTTAAGCAGGTTGACTTTGTCAAATATGCCTATCCACAATATGAGCACAAGGGGCAACTACGTGATTATCAGAAATTTCTGCTGGAAAATACGGATGGATGCTACCTGTTTTATGACGAAGAAAATGAAACCAAGTTACAGTATTTTTACCAGATGATGAAAAATCAAGAAGGCTATATTACAAAAAGATTAACATTTGAGGATCTGAACGAAATAGTGGAAAATTTTTCCGAAAAGTGAGGCTTTGACCTTGATTTTTGTTTGTCTTTTTTTATATAATAAGAATAGCAATCAAGAATGGAGAGAGAAATGGCAAGTATTATTTTTTCGGCAAAAGATATTTTTGAACAAGAGTTTGGACGTGAAGTTCGCGGATATAGTAAGGCAGAGGTAGACGAGTTCCTAGATGATGTGATCAAGGACTATGAGACTTACGCAGCTTTGGTTAAATCTCTTCGTCAGGAGATTGCTGATTTGAAGGAGGAATTGTCTAACAAGCCACAGGCAAGTTCTACTCAACAAAGTTCTATCGAAGTAACAAGTTCTACTCCAATGACAAATTTTGATATTTTGAAACGATTGAATCGACTTGAAAAAGAAGTATTCGGTAAGCAAATCGTAGACAATTCTGAGTTGTAATTAGGTGTCTATTAGATGCAATTTTTGGATAATCGCGTGAAGAGAATCCCTTTTCATGAGGAAAGTCCATGCTAGCACAGGCTGTGATGCCTGTAGTGTTTGTGCTAGGCGAATCCATAAGCCTAGGGACGAGAGATCGTTACGGCAGTTGAAATGGCTAAGTCTTCGGATAGGTCAGAGTAGGCTTGAAAGTGCCACAGTGACGGAGTCTTTCTGGAAACAGAGAGAGTGGAACGCGGTAAACCCCTCAAGCTAGCAACCCAAATTTTGGTCGGGGCATGGAGTGCACGGAAACGAACGTAGTACTCTGACTGTTATCAGTTACAGGCTGTTAGCGGTAGACAGATGATTATCGAAGGAAGTGGTCCTAGTCACTTCTGGAACAAAACATGGCTTATAGAAAATTGCATATAGGTTGGGGCTGAGAAATCTTTCTCAACCTCATTTTTTAAAGTGAACAAGAGAAAGGTCTTACAAGACTGTAAAATGAAAAAAGAATTTAATTTAATCGCAACTGCTGCAGCGGGGCTTGAGGCTGTCGTTGGACGTGAGGTGCGAGAGTTAGGCTATGATTGCCATGTTGAAAACGGCCGTGTCCGTTTTCAAGGAGATGTGAAGGCAATCATTGAGACCAATCTGTGGCTTCGCGCAGCTGACCGTATCAAGATTGTAGTTGGGAGCTTTCCGGCTAAGACCTTTGAAGAACTTTTCCAAGGCGTTTTTGCTCTAGATTGGGAGAACTATCTCCCGCTCGGGGCGCGTTTCCCGATTTCAAAGGCCAAATGTGTCAAGTCTAAACTGCACAATGAGCCTAGTGTTCAGGCGATTTCCAAGAAGGCAGTTGTCAAGAAACTGCAAAAACACTATGCCCGCCCAGAAGGTGTTCCTTTGATGGAGACTGGTCCTGAGTTTAAGATCGAGGTGTCCATCCTTAAAGATGTAGCAACTGTCATGATTGACACGACAGGTTCTAGCCTTTTTAAACGTGGTTATCGTACGGAAAAGGGTGGAGCTCCTATCAAGGAAAACATGGCAGCAGCCATTTTACAACTCTCTAACTGGTATCCAGACAAGCCTTTAATTGATCCGACCTGTGGTTCAGGAACTTTCTGTATCGAGGCGGCTATGATAGCTAAAAATATGGCCCCTGGGCTTCGCCGTTCCTTTGCTTTTGAAGAATGGAACTGGGTTAGCGATCGGTTAATCCAGGAAGTTCGCACAGAGACGGCTAAGAAAATCGATCGTGAGATAGAATTGGATATTATGGGTTGTGATATTGATGCTCGGATGGTTGAGATTGCTAAGGCCAATGCTCAAGCAGCTGGTGTGGCTGGTGATATCACTTTTAAACAAATGCGGGTACAGGACTTGCGCTCAGACAAGATCAATGGCGTCATCATTTCCAATCCACCATATGGGGAGCGCTTGTCTGATGATGCAGGAGTTACAAAGCTCTATGCAGAAATGGGGCAGGTCTTTGCGCCATTGAAAACCTGGAGCAAATTTATCCTGACGAGTGACGAAGCTTTTGAAAGTAAGTACGGAAGCCCAGCGGATAAAAAGCGCAAACTTTATAACGGAACCTTAAAAGTGGATTTGTATCAATACTTTGGTCAGCGTGTGAAGCGCCAAGAGGTAAAGTAGAAAGGAAGACAGATGAGTAAAAAAAGACACAATCGTCATAAAAAAGAGCATCAAGAATCCAAATTTGATTTTGACGAGGCGAAAGATCTGACAGTTGGTCAAGTCATCCGTAAAAATGAAGAAGTTGAAGTTGGAGTATTGCCTGAGGACAATATCTTGGATAAATACATCAAACAGCACCGCGAGGAAATCGAAGCCGACAAGTTTGAAACACGTCAATTTAAAAAAGAAGAACTGCAGGAAGCTCAGGCTCAAGAAGAATTGACGACACAGGAAGTCTCAGAAATCACTGAAGAGTCGGCGTCGATCATGGAGGAACCCGATACAGTTTCAGAAGAAACGGTGTCAGACTCAGTGGAAACTACAAGCTCGGATGTGATTTTGCCTCCTTTGGGAGAAGAAAATCAAGACTTGGAACCGCTTGTGTTGGAAAAGCAAACGCCAGCAGAGGTTGCTGATGAGAAAGAAGAGGAAGAGACGGCTCTACTTTCACGCTCAGCTCAGGCAGAATCAGAAACAGTTTCTAATTCTAAAAAGAAGCGCGTGTTTATTATCGGTTCAGCCTTGGCAGCAGCCCTTATCTTGGCAGGTAGTTACTATATCTATCGTCAAGTAAATCGCTCCAACCAAGCCATCCAGTCTTCCCAGTCTTCTTCTAGTAATCAAGAAACACAAACAGCCCTACAAGAGTTTAATGCCCTCTACGATGCTTTTTATACAGATGCTAATAAAACGGCTTTGAAAAATAGTCAGTTTGACAAGTTGGACCGACTCAAGGCTCAACTAGATAAACTCGAAGGTAGCCGAGAGCACACTCTGGCCAAGTCTAAGTATGATAGTTTAGAAGCTCAAATCAAGGCTGTGCAAGAAGTGAATAATCAGTTTGAGACTCCAGCAATTACCGACGGTGTCTTGGATACCAATGCAAAGGTTAAAGCAGATGCTAAATTTACAGAAATTAAAACAGGAAATACAGAGCTAGATAAACTGTTAGATAAGGCCATTAGCCTGGGTAAGAGTCAGCAAACAAGCGCCTCTAGTTCTAGTTCAAGTAGCAGTAGCCAAGAAAGTTCAAGTACAACGACTGATAGCAGTACGAGCAGTTCGTCTGCTTCATCAAGTTCAGCACCTGCCAGCAGACCAGAAAGTGGAGGTTTGTCTAGCGATGGTGTCAATCTTCAAAGAAGTGCTAGTCGTGTACCGTACAACCAATCAGCTGTAGAGGATAGCAACAACCCTGCCTGGAATTTTGCTGATGGTGTTTTGGAACAAATCCTAGCAACGTCACGCGCTCGTGGCTATATCACTGGCAATCAATATATCCTAGAACGTGTCAATATCGTAAACGGAAACGGTTATTACAACCTCTACAAACCAGATGGAACCTATCTCTTCACCCTCAACTGTAAGACTGGATACTTTGTCGGTAATGGAGCTGGTCACGCGGATGACTTGGACTACTAGTCCAAGTGTTACAAAATTCTTTCCTTTCATAGGTAAAAATGATAAAATAAAACATATTAAACAAGAGGAGTGTCACATGACAAAAGCTAACTTTGGTGTCGTTGGTATGGCCGTAATGGGTCGTAACCTTGCCCTAAATATCGAATCTCGTGGCTATACAGTTGCCATTTACAACCGTAGTAAAGAAAAAACAGAAGACGTAATTGCCTGCCATCCTGAAAAGAACTTTGTACCTAGCTACGATGTAGAGTCTTTCGTTCAATCTATCGAAAAACCTCGTCGTATCATGCTCATGGTTCAAGCTGGACCTGGTACAGATGCAACTATCCAAGCCCTTCTTCCACACCTTGACAAGGGTGATATCTTGATAGATGGAGGAAACACTTTCTATAAAGATACCATCCGTCGTAATGAAGAACTAGCAAACTCAGGTATCAACTTTATCGGTACAGGAGTTTCTGGTGGTGAAAAAGGTGCCCTTGAAGGTCCTTCTATCATGCCTGGTGGACAAAAAGAAGCCTACGAATTGGTTGCTGATGTTCTCGAAGAAATCTCAGCTAAAGCACCAGAAGATGGCAAACCATGTGTGACTTACATCGGTCCTGATGGAGCTGGTCACTATGTGAAGATGGTCCACAACGGTATCGAGTATGGTGACATGCAATTGATCGCAGAAAGCTACGACCTCATGCAACACTTGCTCGGCCTTTCTGCAGAGGACATGGCCGAAATCTTTACTGAGTGGAACAAGGGTGAATTGGACAGCTACTTGATCCAAATCACAGCTGATATCTTGAGCCGTAAAGACGATGAAGGTCAGGATGGACCAATCGTAGACTACATCCTCGATGCTGCGGGTAACAAGGGAACTGGTAAATGGACTAGCCAATCATCACTTGACCTTGGTGTACCATTGTCACTGATCACTGAGTCAGTATTTGCTCGCTACATCTCTACATACAAAGAAGAACGTGTACATGCTAGTAAGGTGCTACCAAAACCGGCTGCTTTCAAATTTGAAGGAGACAAGACTGAGTTGATCGAAAAGATCCGTCAAGCGCTTTACTTCTCAAAAATTATCTCATACGCACAAGGTTTTGCTCAATTGCGTGTGGCTTCTAAAGAAAACAACTGGAACTTGCCATTTGCGGACATCGCATCTATCTGGCGTGATGGCTGTATCATCCGTTCTCGTTTCTTGCAAAAGATTACAGATGCCTACAACCGTGATGCAGACCTTGCAAACCTTCTCTTGGATGAGTACTTCTTGGATGTTACTGCTAAGTACCAACAAGCAGTGCGTGATATCGTAGCTCTTGCGGTTCAAGCTGGTGTACCAGTACCAACCTTCTCAGCAGCTATTACTTACTTTGATAGCTATCGTTCAGCAGACCTTCCTGCTAACTTGATCCAAGCACAACGTGATTACTTTGGTGCCCACACTTACCAACGTAAAGATAAAGAAGGAACATTCCACTACTCTTGGTATGACGAAAAATAAGTAGGTCTGCCATGGGGAAACGGATTTTATTACTTGAGAAAGAACGCAATCTCGCTCATTTTCTCAGTCTGGAACTCCAAAAAGAGCAATACCGTGTTGATCTTGTAGAGGAGGGGCAAAAAGCTCTCTCCATGGCTCTCCAGACAGATTATGACTTGATTTTACTGAATGCTCGTCTGGGGGATATGACGGCTCAGGATTTTGCAGAGAGGCTGAGTCGGACAAAACCTGCCTCAGTGATCATGGTCTTGGACCATCGCGATGAATTGCAAGACCAGATTGAGACAATCCAGCGCTTCGCCGTTTCTTACATCTACAAGCCAGTGATTATTGATCAGCTGGTGGCTCGTATTTCAGCGATTTTCCGAGGTCGGGACTTTATCGACCAACACTGTAGTCAGATGAAGGTCCCAACGTCTTACCGCAATTTGCGTATGGATGTAGAACATCATACCGTTTATCGTGGCGAGGAGATGATTGCTCTGACGCGCCGTGAGTATGACCTTTTAGCCACTCTCATGGGAAGCAAGAAGGTCTTGACTCGTGAACAGTTGTTAGAAAGTGTTTGGAAGTACGAAAGTGCGACAGAAACCAATATCGTGGATGTTTATATCCGTTATCTACGTAGCAAGCTTGATGTAAAAGGTCAAAAAAGCTACATTAAAACCGTGCGTGGTGTTGGGTACACCATGCAAGAATAGAAAAGCAGTTGCAGTTGTGTAACTGCTTTTTTGAGAAGTTTCTATATATTGACATACGGTAAAGTCTTTGCTACAATCAGTTGCGGAGGATACTAAAATGAAATTTTTGAAAAAAATAATGCGAGTTGGACTAGCAGTGTTTTTCTTCGGCTTGCTAGCGACAAATACAGTATTGGCGGATACCACAGGTGGACAGTTTGTTGATAAGGACAATAGAAAATACTATATAAAAGATGACCATAAAGCGATCTATTGGCATAAAATAGACGGTAAAATGTACTATTTTGATGATGATGGAGAAATGGTAGTCGGCTGGCAATACTTAGAAATTCCTGGGACAGGTTATCGTGATGATTTATTTGATAATCGTCCAGTTTTCGAAATTGGCCTTCAATATAAATGGTACTACTTTGATCAAGATGGGGTACTACAAGAATTTGTTGGCTGGCAACAATTAGAGGTTAAAACAAAAGACAGTGTTGGAAAAGAGTACGGGGAAAAACGTGAAGATAAAGAAGAGAAGCGTTATTACACGAACTATTACTTTAATCAGAATCATTCTTTAGAGACAGGATGGCTTTATGATCAGTCTAACTGGTATTACCTAGCAAAAACAGATATTAATGGAGAAAACTATATTGGTGGTGAAAGACGTGCGGGTTGGATAAACGATGATTCGACTTGGTACTACCTAGATCCAACAACTGGTATTATGCAAACTGGTTGGCAATATCTAGGTAATAAGTGGTACTACCTCCGCTCATCGGGAGCTATGGCAACTAATTGGATTAAAGATGGTTCAACTTGGTATTACCTAGACCAATCAAATGGTGATATGAAAACTGGCTGGGCTTATGTCGGTAACAAGTGGTACTACTTCCGTTCATCAGGAGCTATGGCAACCGGTTGGTATCAGGAAGGTTCGACTTGGTACTACCTACATGCAAGTAATGGGGATATGAAGACAGGCTGGTTCCAGGTCGGAGGGAAATGGTACTACGCTTATAGCTCAGGCGCTTTAGCAGTGAATACGACTGTAGATGGCTACTACGTCAACTATAATGGCGAATGGGTCCAATAATGAAAGAGGCGATTGTGAAGGAAACAATCGCTTTTTTTGTGAAAATATAATAAAATAGATAGGAGAAAATACTACTGTATGAAAAGTAAGACGGTCTTTTCGTCTGGTTGAAGGAAAACATGACAAAAAAAGTTGGTGTCGGTCAGGCACATAGTAAGATTATTTTAATAGGAGAGCACGCTGTTGTATACGGCTATCCTGCCATTTCCCTGCCTCTCTTAGAGGTAGAGGTGACATGTAAGGTTGTCCCTGCAGCGAGTCCTTGGCGCCTCTATGAGGAGGATACCTTGTCCATGGCGGTGTATGCCTCGTTAGAATATTTAGAGATTAAAGAGGCCTGTATTCGTTGTCAGATTGACTCGGCTATTCCTGAAAAACGGGGGATGGGTTCGTCAGCAGCTATTAGCATAGCAGCCATTCGTGCGGTATTTGACTACTATCAAGCCGACTTGCCTCATCATGTATTGGAAATCTTGGTCAATAGGGCTGAGATGATTGCCCATATGAATCCAAGTGGTTTGGATGCTAAGACCTGTCTCAGTGACCAGCCCATTCGCTTTATCAAGAATGTTGGATTTACAGAGCTTGAGATGAACCTATCCGCTTATTTGGTCATTGCCGATACGGGCGTGTATGGTCACACTCGTGAAGCCATCCAAGTGGTTCAAAGCAAGGGGAAGGATGCCCTACCGTTTTTGCATGCCTTGGGAGAATTGACCCAGCAGGCAGAAGATGCGATTAGACAAAAAGATGCTGAAAAACTGGGACAAATATTCAGTCAGGCACATTTACATCTAAAAGAAATTGGTGTCAGTAGCCCTGAGGCAGACTCCCTCGTTGAAACGGCTCTTAGCCATGGTGCTCTAGGTGCCAAGATGAGTGGTGGTGGACTAGGAGGCTGTATTATCGCCTTGGTAGCCAATCTGGACCAAGCACAAGAACTAGCAAAACGATTAGAAGAGAAAGGAGCTGTTCAGACATGGATCGAAAGCCTGTAACAGTACGTTCCTACGCAAATATTGCCATTATCAAATATTGGGGAAAGAAAAAAGAGAAAGAGATGGTTCCTGCGACCAGCAGTATTTCTTTGACTTTGGAAAATATGTACACAGAGACGACTTTGTCGCCTCTACCGACGGATGCGACTGCTGATGCCTTTTATATCAATGGTCAGCTTCAGAGTGAGGCTGAGCATGCCAAAATGAGCAAAATCATCGACCGCTACCGTCCGGCTGAGGAAGGTTTTGTCCGTATTGATACTCAAAACAATATGCCTACCGCGGCTGGCTTGTCCTCCAGTTCTAGTGGTTTGTCCGCCTTGGTCAAGGCATGCAATGCTTATTTCCAGCTTGGTTTGAATCGGAGCCAGTTGGCGCAGGAGGCTAAGTTTGCCTCAGGTTCTTCCTCTCGCAGTTTTTATGGACCGTTAGGTGCCTGGGATAAGGATAGTGGGGAAATCTACCCTGTAGAGACAGACTTGAAACTAGCCATGATCATGTTGGTGCTAGAGGACAAGAAAAAACCAATCTCTAGCCGTGATGGGATGAAACTCTGTGTGGAAACTTCGACGACTTTTGATGACTGGGTGCGCCAGTCTGAGAAGGACTATCAGGATATGCTGCTTTATCTCAAGGAAAATGACTTTACCAAAGTTGGGGAATTAACGGAGAAAAATGCCCTAGCCATGCACGCTACGACGAAAACAGCATCACCATCTTTTTCTTATCTAACGGATGCTTCTTATGAAGCGATGGACTTTGTCCGCCAACTTCGTGAGCAAGGAGAAGCCTGCTACTTTACCATGGATGCTGGTCCCAATGTCAAGGTTCTCTGTCAAGAGGAAAACTTGGAGCATCTATCTGAAATATTTGGTCAACGTTACCGCCTGATTGTGTCAAAAACAAAGGATTTGAGCCAAGATGATTGCTGTTAAAACTTGCGGGAAACTCTATTGGGCAGGTGAGTATGCTATTTTAGAGCCAGGGCAGTTAGCCTTGATAAAGCCCATCCCCATCTATATGAAGGCTGAGATTGCTTTTTCTGAGAACTATCGTATCTACTCAGACATGTTTGATTTCGCAGTGGACTTGACGCCAAATCCTGACTACAGCTTGATTCAAGAAACGATTGCTCTAGTGGAAGATTTCCTCGTTTATCGTGGGCAAGCCTTGCGACCTTTTTCCTTGGAAATCCGTGGAAAAATGGAACGAGAAGGCAAAAAGTTTGGTCTGGGTTCGAGTGGCAGCGTCGTTGTCTTGGTGATCAAGGCCCTGCTGGCTCTATATGATATTACGGTTGATCAGGAACTCTTGTTCAAGCTGGCTAGCGCGGTCTTGCTCAAGCGAGGCGACAATGGTTCTATGGGAGATCTAGCCTGTATTGTGGCAGAGGATTTGGTTCTCTACCAGTCGTTTGATCGCCAAAAGGTGGCTGCTTGGTTGGAAGAAGAAAGCTTGGCAACAGTTTTGGAGCGTGATTGGGGCTTTTCTATCTCACACGTACAACCTGCCCTAGAATGTGATTTCCTAGTGGGATGGACCAAGGAAGTGGCCGTATCAAGTCAAATGGTTCAGCAAATCAAGCAAAACATAGACCAGAATTTTTTAACTTCCTCAAAAGCAACGGTGGCTGCTTTGGTAGAAGCCTTGGAGCAGGGGAATGCAGAAAAAATCATCGAACAGCTGGAAACAGCCAGTCAACTTTTAGAAGGTTTGAGCCCAGATATTTACACACCTTCGCTGAGACAGTTGAAAGAAGCCAGTAAAGATTTACAGGCTGTTGCCAAGAGTAGTGGCGCTGGTGGTGGTGACTGTGGCATTGCCTTGAGTTTTGATGAGCAATCAACTGAAACTTTAAAAAATCGCTGGGCCGATCTGGGGATTGAGCTCTTATACCAAGAAAGGATAGGACATGACGACAAATCGTAAGGATGAGCACATCCGCTATGCCCTTGAGCAGAAAAGTTCCTATAATAGCTTTGATGAGGTGGAGTTGATTCATTCTTCCCTGCCTCTTTATGACCTGGATGAGATTGATTTGTCTACAGAGTTTGCAGGTCGAAAGTGGGACTTTCCTTTTTATATCAATGCCATGACAGGTGGGAGCGACAAAGGTAAAGAAATCAATCAAAAACTAGCTCAGGTGGCAGAAGCCTGTGGGATTTTATTTGTAACGGGCTCTTATAGTGCAGCCCTCAAGGATTCTACAGATGACTCTTTTTCTGTCAAATCTAGCCAACCAAATCTCCTCCTTGGAACCAATATTGGCTTGGACAAGCCTGTTGAGTTAGGACTTCAGACTGTGCAAGAGATGAATCCTATTCTCCTGCAAGTGCACGTTAACGTCATGCAGGAATTACTCATGCCCGAGGGAGAAAGAAAGTTCAGAAGCTGGCAATCGCATCTGGCAGACTACAGCAAGCAAATCCCTGTTCCGATCGTCTTAAAGGAAGTAGGCTTTGGAATGGATGTGAAGACCATCGAAAGAGCCTATGAACTGGGTGTTCGAACCTTTGACCTGTCAGGTCGTGGTGGCACCAGCTTTGCCTATATCGAAAACCGCCGCAGTGGCCAGCGTGACTACCTCAATCAATGGGGACAGTCTACTATGCAAGCTCTTCTCAATGCCCAAGACTGGAAAGACAAGGTCGAGCTCTTGGTCAGTGGAGGCGTTCGGAACCCGCTGGATATGATTAAGTGCTTGGTATTTGGGGCCAAGGCTGTAGGACTGTCACGTACCGTTCTGGAATTGGTTGAAAGCTACACCGTCGAAGAAGTGATTGGCATTGTCCAAGGCTGGAAAGAAGATCTGCGTTTGATCATGTGTGCTCTTAATTGTGCTACCATAACTGATCTGCAAAGCATAGACTATATTCTTTATGGAAAACTAAAAGAAGCAAAAGATCAGATGTAGAGAGGTCGGGACAAGAATCCCGCCCTTTTTTGTAGCCTTTTGTCAACTGTGGTGGGCTGAAAGAACCTAGTTTGTAGGAGCGATTTCTGTCCTATCCCCTTTTTCCATCCTCAGACCGAGGTGACTTTTTTGAATTGTGATAAAATAGAAGGGAGAGGATGCATCTATGAAAAAATTTCAAATCTTTTTATTTATTGAAGCCTGTCTGTTGACGGGAGCTCTGATTTTGATGGTATCAGAGCATTTTTCGCGTTTTCTACTGATTTTATTCCTCTTTCTTCTCCTGATACGCTATTATGCAGGCAAAGAGGGCAACAACTTTCTCCTCCTTGTGGCTACCATTCTTTTCTTTTTCATCGTCATGCTCAATCCCTTTGTGATTTTAGCTATCTTTGTAGCGGTGATCTACAGTCTCTTTCTTCTCTATCCAATGATGAATCAAGAAAGAGAGGAGACCGACTTGGTCTTTGAAGAGGTGGTGACGGTTAAAAATGAAAAGAATTGCTGGTTTGGCAACCTCCATCATTTCTCTAGTCACCAGACCTGCCAGTTTGACGATATCAACCTCTTTCGCCTCATGGGCAAGGACACCATTCATTTAGAAAGAGTTATCCTAACCAATCATGACAATGTCATTATCCTTAGAAAGATGGTCGGAACGACTAGGATTATCGTACCTGTAGATGTGGAAATCAGCCTCAGTGTTAACTGTCTTTATGGAGATCTTACCTTCCTTCATCAACCTAAGAGATCCCTCCGCAACGAACACTATCATCAGGAAACCAGAGACTATCTCAAGAGTAACAAGAGTGTCAAGATTTTCCTAACTACTATGGTTGGCGATGTGGAGGTGGTCAGAGGATGAAAAAGCAATCGTACCTATTAATCGGCCTGACTTCTTCCCTCTTTATCCTCTTTTTGGCTAATAGTTTACTTGATATTTTTGAACTGGATTGGTCCTATTTGCTACAAGATATTGAGAAAACAGAAAAGTTAATCTTCTTAGTCTTGGTCTTTAGCCTCTCCATGACCTTCTTTTTTGTCCTTTTTTGGCGTGTGATAGAAGAAGTCTCTCGCAGAAAAATGCAGGTTAATCTCAAGCGACTGCTGGCAGGAAAAGAGGTATTTTCCTTTGCAGATCCAGACTTGGATGCCAGTTTCAAGTCCTTGTCTGGCAAGCTCAACCTCTTGACTGAGGCTGTTCAAAAGGCTGAAAATCAAAGCCTGGTCAAGGAAGAAGCAATCATCGAAAAAGAACGGAAGCGGATTGCACGTGACTTGCACGATACAGTTAGTCAGGAGTTGTTTGCGGCCCATATGATTTTATCAGGTGTCAGTCAGCAGGCTTTGAAGCTGGATAGAGAAAAGATGCAGACCCAGTTGCAAAGTGTCGCAGCCATCCTAGAAACAGCCCAGAAAGATCTGCGGGTTTTGCTCTTGCATTTGCGACCAGTTGAGTTGGAAGAGAAGAGTTTGATTGAGGGGATTCAAATCCTCTTAAAAGAGCTTGAGGACAAGAGCGATCTCAAAGTTAGTCTCAAGCAAAATGTATCTAAATTGCCCAAGAAGATTGAAGAACATATCTTCCGTATTTTGCAGGAGTTGATTAGCAATACCCTCCGCCATGCTCAGGCATCTTGTCTCGATGTATATCTCTATCAGACAGATGTTGAAGTGCAGCTGAAAGTGGTGGACAATGGGATTGGTTTCCAGTTGGGGAGTTTAGATGACTTGAGTTATGGACTGCGAAACATCAAGGAGCGGGTTGAAGATATGGCAGGAACGGTTCAACTCTTGACAGCACCTAAGCGAGGACTGGCGGTTGATATCCGTATTCCCCTGTTAGATAAGGAATTATAAGGAGTAGAGATGAAAATTTTACTGGTAGATGACCATGAAATGGTTCGATTGGGCTTGAAAAGCTATTTTGATCTCCAAGACGATGTAGAAGTTGTGGGCGAAGCTGCCAATGGGGCTCAAGGCATTGACTTAGCTTTGAAATTGCGTCCAGATGTCATTGTCATGGATATCGTCATGCCTGAGATGAATGGAATTGATGCTACCTTAGCCATCCTCAAAGAATGGCCTGAAGCCAAGATTTTGATTGTAACTTCTTACTTGGACAATGAAAAAATCATGCCGGTCTTGAATGCTGGTGCCAAAGGCTATATGCTCAAGACTTCTAGTGCAGATGAACTGCTCCATGCAGTTCGTAAGGTGGCAGCGGGCGAGCTTGCTATTGAACAAGAGGTCAGCAAGAAGGTCGAATACCACCGCAATCATATCGAGCTTCATGAGGATTTAACTGCGCGTGAACGAGACGTACTTCAACTGATCGCCAAGGGATACGAAAATCAGCGCATCGCAGATGAACTCTTTATCTCTCTCAAGACGGTCAAGACCCATGTGTCCAATATCCTTGCCAAGCTTGAGGTCAGCGATCGCACTCAGGCGGCGGTCTATGCCTTTCAGCACCACTTGGTTGGGCAGGAGGACTTTTAGATGAGTCTTGTAGATTTACTTGAGGAGCTAGAAGCAGCAAAAGATCCGAAAAAGGCAGGCCCCATGGAAGCCTATATGCGTCATCAATTTCCCTTTTTAGGTATTGCAGGTCCTGAAAGAAACGCTCTCTATAAAAAGTATTTTCCAAGCGCGAAAAAAACAAGAATTATCGATTGGGATTTTGTAGATATCTGCTGGGAAAAGGAGCCTAGAGAACACCAATATGTAGCTGCCAACTATTTGAAAGCCATGCAGTCTTATCTAACGAAGGAGGATTTGCCTAAGCTTGAGCATCTGGTCGTGACCAAGTCTTGGTGGGACACGGTAGATATTCTAGACAGAGTAGTAGGAAGTTTGGTAGCCGACTATTCGGAACTTGAAGAAGTGATTTTAAAATGGAGCCTATCAGACAATATCTGGCTGAGACGAGTCGCTATTGACCACCAGTTGTTAAGAAAAGAGAAAACGAATGTCCAACTGATGGAAATGATCCTGCTCAACAATCTGGACCAGACAGAATTTTTTATCAACAAAGCTATCGGCTGGGCTCTAAGAGACTACTCCAAGACCAATCCAGACTGGGTAGCAGCTTTCATCGAAAAAATTAAGGAAAGAATGGCTGAACTTAGTATCAAGGAAGCGAGCAAGTATCTCTAGTATCATTGAAAAGCGCATTCATTACTTGAAAAAAGTCGCCTGTTTATGTTATAATAGACTGTATTTAAAAAATTTTAAGGAGAAATGACAGAATGTCTGTATCATTTGAAAACAAAGAAACAAACCGTGGTGTCTTGACTTTCACTATCTCTCAAGACCAAATCAAACCAGAAGTGGACCGTGTATTCAACTCAGTAAAGAAAACTCTTAACGTTCCAGGTTTCCGTAAAGGTCACCTTCCACGTCCTATCTTTGATAAAAAATTTGGTGAAGAAACACTTTACCAAGATGTATTGAACGCTCTTTTGCCAAACGCTTATGAAGCAGCTGTAAAAGAAGCTGGTCTTGAAGTCGTTGCGCAACCAAAAATTGACGTAACTTCAATGGAAAAAGGTCAAGACTGGGTTATCACAGCTGAAGTCGTGACAAAACCTGAAGTTAAATTGGGTGACTACAAAAACCTTGAAGTATCAGTAGATGTAGAAAAGGAAGTCACAGACGCTGATGTTGAAGAGCGTATCGAACGCGAACGCAACAACTTGGCTGAATTGGTTATCAAAGAAGGTGCTGCTGAAAATGGCGACACTGTTGTGATTGACTTCGTTGGTTCTATCGATGGTGTTGAATTTGACGGCGGAAAAGGTGAAAACTTCTCACTTGGACTTGGATCAGGACAATTCATCCCTGGTTTTGAAGACCAATTGGTTGGTCACTCAGCTGGCGAAACTGTTGATGTAGTTGTAACATTCCCAGAAGACTACCAAGCAGAGGACCTTGCAGGTAAAGAAGCTAAATTCGTGACAACTATTCACGAAGTAAAAGCAAAAGAAGTTCCAGCTCTTGATGATGAACTTGCAAAAGACATCGACGAAGAAGTTGAAACTCTTGACGAATTGAAAGAAAAATACCGCAAAGAATTGACTGCTGCGAAAGAAGAAGCATACAAAGATGCCCTTGAAGGCGCAGCAATCGATAAAGCTGTAGAAAACGCTGAAATCGTAGAACTTCCAGAAGAAATGATCCACGAGGAAGTTCACCGCTCAGTAAATGAATTCCTTGGAAACTTGCAACGTCAAGGTATCAATCCTGACATGTACTTCCAAATCACTGGAACTACTCAAGAAGACCTTCACAAACAATACGAAGCAGAAGCTGAGTCACGCACTAAGACTAACCTTGTTATCGAAGCAGTTGCGAAGGCTGAAGGATTTGACGCTACTGAAGAAGAAATCCAAAAAGAAATCGAACAATTGGCTGCGACTTACAACATGGAAGTGGCACAAGTTCAAAACTTGCTTTCAGCTGATATGTTGAAACACGATATCGCAATCAAAAAAGCTGTTGAATTGATCACAAGCACTGCAACAGTAAAATAATCTTAAATGATAAAAAGCCCACCTAACTAGGTGGGTTTTCTGATGCACTATTTTCCAAAAATCTCTTTGAGGTCTGCATCTGTAATTCCGATCATTGCTGGGATGCTAGACCAGTTTTCCTCAGTGAGGATGTAGGATAGAGGAGAATTCTCATGATTTGTCGTTTCGCTAGGGGCTGGGTTGGTTTGGTCAGTCTTTTCTATCAGGTCCTGAAAACGCTCAATCAGATAGGTCTTGCGGGCAGTCCCGATATGCTTGACTGCATAGTCAAAGGCCTGTAATTCACCAAGAAGGATAAGCTTGCTCTTGGCACGTGTGATAGCTGTGTAGATGAGATTTCGCTCCAGCATGCGCTTGCTAGCACTGGTAATGGGCAGGATGACAACAGGAAACTCACTTCCCTGAGACTTATGGATGCTCATTGCATAGGCCAGTCGAATCTTGTACCATTCGTTTCGTGGGTAGATGACCTCATTGCCATCAAAATCAATGACAATCTCGTCTTGTTTGGACTCAGTGTATTTTCCAGGAATCAAATCTGTGATGTAGCCTAGGTCTCCATTAAAGACATTGACTTCGGCATCGTTGACTAGGTGAATAACCTTGTCCCCTGTTCGATAGTGGCACTGGGGAGCTTCAAAACTGAGTTGATCTTTTTGTGGTGGATTGAGCAGTTCTTGCATGAGTTGGTTGATGGCGTCAATACCAGCAGTTCCTCGATACATAGGCGCTAGCACCTGAATATCTCGAGCCGGAATGCCACTTCTGAGGGCAGCACCAAGAATTTTCTCAATGGTAGCTGGGATATGGCCACTAGCGATTTCAAAGTAGGAGCGGTCTGCCTTTTTCTGGGTAAAGTCGGCTGGCAAGATGCCTTGTCGAATCTGACTCGCTAAGGTGACGATGGTTGATTCTTCACTCTGACGGTAAATCCGTTCCAAGCGAGTCTGCGGAATCAGGGATATCTGGAGCAGGTCAGCTAGTACCTGGCCAGGACTGACAGACGGTAGCTGGTCACTGTCTCCCACGATGAGAATTTTACTGTTAGAAGAGATGTTGGAGAAAAGTTGGTTGGCTAGCCAAGTGTCCACCATAGAAAACTCATCCACGATGATGAAGTCGGCATCCAGATAATCTTCCAGATGAATGGTATCATCGTCTCCCGTCATCCCCAAATGACGGTGTATAGTAGCACTAGGCAAACCTGTCAATTCATTCATGCGTCGAGCTGCTCGACCAGTTGGGGCAGCGAGAAGAATAGGCAGGTTGCTTTTCTTCCTGAGGTCAAGTCCTTCTAAAAGGGCATAGACAGCGATAATCCCATTGATAACAGTCGTCTTACCTGTACCAGGTCCACCTGTTAGGATAAAGACCTTGTTCTGGATAGCGTCGCAGATAGCCTGTTTTTGGATGCTATCATACTCAATACCCAGTTCTTGCTCGACAGTAGCGATATGCTTTTGAATGGTTTCTAAATCCTGGCTTTTCTGCTTTCCTTTTTCAAGGATACGAACCAAGTGACTGCGAATGCCTTCTTCGGCGAAAAAGAGGCTGTTATCAAAGATCTTGGTATCAATCTGCTGAACCTTATCTTCTTCGATGAGGTAGGAAAGCTCTTGGGCTACTTGACTGGGGTCCAATTCCACGGGTCGGGAAGACTCGAGGAGAGTCAGGGTCTGTTCCAGCAAATCTCGGGCTTTCATATAGGTATCGCCCGTATCCATACAACCTTGAAAGAGACTATGGACAAGGCCAGCACGGAAGCGCTCGGGAGCCTGACTTTCGATGCCAAGTTCTTCCGCTAGTTGGTCAGCAATGGTAAAGCCCAATCCCTTGATATCTTCAACCAGCTGGTAGGGATAGTTTTCGACAATCTCGAGCGTTTCTTCCTTGTAAAAGTCTTGAATCTGAAAGGCTAGTTTATTGGGAATACCGTAGTTGGCCAGTTTTGCCAAGACCATTTCTGTCCCATAGTTGAGACGGAGGGTAGAGAGGAAAGCCTCACGGTTTTTGTCAGAGAGTCCTGCAATGCTTTCCAGCTTTTCAGGATGTTCCAGAATTTCGTCTATGGTATTTTCGCCATAGCAATCAACAATTTTTTGGGCGGTTTTGAGACCAATTCCTTTGAAATGGCTGCTAGAAAAGTATTTAACAAGCCCTTTTCGAGTCGGTTTTGATCGCTCATAGCGGCTGATTTGCAGCTGTTCACCATACTTAGAGTGTTGAACGATTTGCCCCCAAAAAGTGTAGTCTTCGCCCTCAATCACGTCCGCCATAGTTCCTGTAACGATGATCTCAAAATCGTCAAAGTCCTCAGCATTGGTATCTTCGATATCTAGGAGGAGGATGCGATAAAAATTACTGGGATTTTCAAAAATAATGCGTTCAATAGTGCCTGAAAAATAAACTTCCATAGGTTTCCTTTTTGATAGAAAAAGAGCTGGGATAGAGCTTTCAGTTAGTTTTTTCTTGGATTTGGGACTTGGTACAAGATGTTGCCAAGTTGCAATCTAATCCTAAAAGCTAACTCAAAAAGACTATCACAGCATCTGGTTGCTGGTTTTAAAAGATTCCGATACGGTTGAGTGGCCAGAAACGGAATTTGGCTTCTCCTTTGATTTGACTGGCTTTAAAGGTTCCGACATGGCGACTGTCGCTAGAAACCAAACGGTCATCTCCAAGGAGGAGGTACTCACCCTCGGGTACGGTAAAGCTGAAGCTGGTGTTGAAATTTACATCAACAGTAAAGGCCTGGGCTTTCTGGGCTAGACTTCTAAAATATACACCCTTGTCCCCTTCAAAGCCTTTTCCTGAATAGGCGCTTTGTAGTTTATCATTTTTAAACTGTTGTAGGTAGTCTGCTAGGTAAGGTTCGTCGGTTTCTTGATTGTTGATAAAGAGCTTGTCGTTTTCGTAGCGAATGGTATCACCAGGCATGCCGATGACGCGTTTAACGATGTCTTTATTTCCATCATCTTCATGGGCAACTACAATGTCAAAGCGGTTAATAGGGAGGTGTTTGACGACAAAGAGAATCTCTCCATCAGCTAGGGTCGGATCCATAGAGTGTCCTTCCACACGGACATTGGTCCAGAGAAAGAGACGACTGAGACCAACTACTATAATGATGAGGAACGTAAGTCCCCACTCTTTTAGAAATGTTTTAAAATAATTCATAACTTACCTTTCTAGAAGTGCTTTGGCTTTTTCAGTATTTTTAAAATGAAGCTTGGCACAGAAGTTGAGCCCCTTCATACCATAGGCTTGAAGGATTTTGCTTGCAACCTTATCAGATGCAGTTCCAGCGCCACTTGGCAGTTGATAGCCTAGTTCTCGTCCAAGATTTTCCAAGTTTTCGAGGAAGAGATCCCGCGCGATGATAGAGCTAACCGCAACAGCCAGGTATTTTCCCTCGGCTTTTTCTTCTAAGCTAATTTTGTTTGGAAAACGGTTGGCTTCTTGCGCCAAGTACTTGTCATAGTTTTTAGCGCTTGTAAAAGCATCAATCACGATTTTTTCTGGCTGGACTCCTTTTTGAAGCAGGAGAAAGATGGCCTGATTGTGAAGGGCAACCTTTACAGAAACAGCATTGTAACGCTCTCCGATAACTTCGTTGTACTTGCTCGGTGAAAGGAGGAGCGCTTGATGCTGGATTTTTTCCTTAAGGATAGGGGCAATCTGACGAATCTTTTGATCTGTTAGGGTCTTTGAATCCCCCACACCCAGTTTTCGTAAGAAGTCATGCTGGTCAGGTGTCACGAAGGAAGCCACGACAGCAAGCCCACCAAAGTAGGAACCATTTCCAACCTCATCAGTCCCAATCATAGGAAAATCTTGTCCACTGTTTTCTTGTTGAACTTGGTAACCAAAGAAACTGGCGTATTGCTCAGCCATTTCGCCCTGCAGGAGGACTTTTCCAGAAGTATAAATGGAAACCGTTGCCTGAGGCAGTCGCAAAAAATAGCGAATATAAGGATTTTTACTAGGACTGAGAGCCTTCTGATACTGACTTAAAAAGCTCTGAATTTCCTGTTCATTTGGTGTGAGTGTGATACTTGCCATAGTCTCTATTGTACCACAAAAGTAGGAGAATTGGTAAAAACTGACAAAGTTAGCGAAATTTGGTATAATATCGTGAGGTGAATTTTATGGCAAATCTAAATCGATATAAGTTTACATTCGGGAAAAAAACATTAACCTTGACAACCGAGCATGACAACCTCTTTATGGAGGAAATTGCCAAGGTTGCGACTGAAAAATACCAAGCAATTAAGGAACAAATGCCTGGAGCGGATGATGAAACCATTGCCCTTCTTTTAGCGATTAACAGTCTATCGACGCAGCTTAGTCGTGAGATTGAGTTTGACGATAAGGAGCAGGAGCTTAAAGACCTTCGAAATAAGCTAGTGGCAGTCAAGCAAGAGCAGAGCAAGATTGAGGATTCCCTATGATTTCGATCCTTCTCTTACTGGTTTTAGCTTGGGGTTTTTACATCGGCTACCGTAGAGGTCTGGTGCTGCAAGTTTATTATTTCCTCGTGGCAGTGATTTCAGCCTTTATTGCTGGGCAGTTTTATAAATCTCTGGGAGATCAATTTCACTTGCTTGTCCCTTATGCCAATCCTCAGGAAGGGCAGGGTACCTTTTTCTTCCCTTCAGACCAGCTTTTTCAACTAGATAAAGTCTTTTATGCGGGTCTGGCCTACCTTCTAGTTTTTGGGATTTGTTACAGTATTGGACGTTTTATCGGTTTGTTCCTACACTTGATTCCTACTAATAAGCTAGGGGGCATCTGGTTTCGTATCGGAGCAGGTGTTTTGTCATTATTGGTAACCTTATTTGTCTTGCAAATGGCTTTGACCATTCTTGCAACTGTACCTATGGCAGCCGTTCAAAATTCACTTGAAAAAAGTATCGTAGCCAAACACATCATCCAAAGTATCCCTTTTACGACAAACTTTATCAAACAACTCTGGGTGACAAATTTAATCGGATAAAAAGGGCGGGATTTTTCCTAGCCCTTTGTTTACAGATTGGATGGCTAGGATTCAGGTAAAGTTCAAAAACCTCTAGGCACTACAATCTTGTAAACAAGCATACAAGGAAAGAATATGAATACAAAAATACTAGAAACCTTAGAATTCAATAAAATCAAAGCCTTGTTTGAACCTCATCTCCTGACAGAACAGGGACTAGAGGAGCTAAAAGGTTTGGCTCCGACTACCAAGGAGGATAAAATCAAACAGGCTTTTGCTGAGATGGAGGAAATGCAAGCCCTATTTGTGGAGCAACCTCACTTTACCATCTTAGCGACACGTGAGATTTCAGCTGTCTGCAAGCGTCTCGAAATGGGGGCAGACCTCAATATCGAGGAGTTCCTGCTTCTCAAACGGGTCTTGCTTGCTAGCAGAGAGTTGCAAAGTTTTTATGCCAATCTTGAAAATGTACGCTTGGGGCAGCTGGCGAGATGGTTTGAAAGACTGCATGATTTCCCACACTTGCAAGGGAGTCTTCAATCCCTAAATGATGCAGGATTTATCGAAAATTTTGCCAGCGAAGAGCTAGCACGCATCCGTCGGAAAATCCATGATAGTGAGAGCCAAGTTCGAGATGTCTTGCAAGACTTACTCAAGCAAAAAGCGCAGATGTTGACAGAAGGCATAATCGCTAGCCGAAATGGTCGTCAAGTCTTGCCCGTGAAAAACACTTACCGCAACAAGATTGCAGGTGTTGTCCATGACATATCTGCCAGTGGGAATACGGTCTATATCGAGCCACGTGAGGTCGTGAAGCTGAGCGAAGAAATCGCTAGTCTACGAGCAGATGAACGCTATGAGATGATTCGTATCCTGCAGGAACTATCGGAACGGGTCCGTCCTCATGCTGCTGAGATTGCTAATGACGCTTGGATTATCGGCCATTTAGACTTGATTCGTGCCAAGGTGCGTTTCATCCAAGAAAGACAAGCAGTTGTTCCTCAACTTTCAGAGAATCAAGAGATTCAACTCCTTCATGTTCGCCATCCTTTGGTCAAAAATGCTGTTGCAAACGATGTACACTTTGGTAAGGAATTAACAGCCATTGTCATTACAGGTCCCAATACAGGTGGGAAGACCATCATGCTCAAAACCTTGGGTTTGAGCCAACTCATGGCCCAGTCAGGCTTGCCCATTTTAGCTGATAAGGGAAGCCGTGTCGGTATTTTCGAAGAAATCTTCGCAGATATCGGGGATGAGCAGTCTATCGAGCAAAGCTTGTCTACCTTCTCCAGCCACATGACCAATATCGTAGATATTCTTGGCAAGGTCAACCAACACTCGCTCTTGTTGCTAGATGAGCTTGGGGCAGGTACCGATCCGCAGGAAGGAGCAGCCCTTGCTATGGCCATTCTGGAGGATCTTCGTCTGCGTCAGGTCAAGACTATGGCGACGACCCACTATCCAGAGCTCAAGGCCTATGGTATTGAGACAGCCTTTGTGCAAAATGCCAGCATGGAGTTTGATACAGCCAGTCTGCGTCCGACCTATCGCTTTATGCAGGGAGTTCCTGGTCGAAGCAATGCCTTTGAAATTGCCAAACGTCTGGGCTTGTCAGATGTCATTGTCGGGGATGCCAGTCAGCAGGTCAATCAAGATAATGACGTCAACCGTATCATTGAACAATTAGAAGAGCAAACGCTTGAAAGCCGTAAACGCTTGGACAATATCCGTGAGGTGGAGCAAGAAAACCTCAAGATGAACCGAGCACTCAAAAAACTCTACAACGAACTCAGTCGTGAAAAGGAGACAGAGCTCAACAAGGCGCGTGAACAGGCTGCCGAGATTGTGGAACTCGCTCTAAGTGAGAGTGACCAGATTCTCAAGAATCTTCACAGTAAGTCTCAACTCAAACCCCATGAAATCATTGAAGCCAAGGCTGAGCTGAAAAAACTGGCTCCTGAAAAAGTCGACTTGTCTAAAAACAAGGTTCTTCAAAAAGCCAAGAAAAAACGAGCTCCAAAGGTGGGAGATGATATCGTGGTTCTCAGTTATGGACAACGTGGAACCTTGACCAATCAGCTTAAGGACAGCCGCTGGGAAGCCCAAGTTGGTTTGATCAAGATGACCTTGGAAGAGAAAGAATTTGACCTTGTTCAGGCCCAACAAGAAGCCCCAGTCAAGAAAAAACAAGTCAATGTCGTCAAACGTGCATCTGGTCGTGGTCCGCAAGCAAGACTGGATCTTCGTGGCAAACGGTACGAAGAAGCCATGAATGAGCTGGACGCCTTTATCGATCAAGCCTTGCTTAATAACATGGCGCAGGTAGACATCATCCATGGTATCGGTACGGGAGTCATCCGTGAGGGCGTTATCAAATACCTACAAAGAAATAAGCATGTTAAGAGTTTCGTCTATGCTCCACAGAATGCTGGCGGTAGTGGCGCAACCATTGTGACCTTTAAAGGATAGAGAGAAGAAGGAGTCAATCTTTCTGAAAAAAAGAAATGAAAACTAAAAATTTTCATAGAAAACATTGACAAAGGCTAACTTTTCTTGTAGAATAATAAAAAATAAAATACCAACACCGAATGAAGTTTAATAGAAATGGAGAAAGGTTTGTTTTCCATGACTGTAAATGGACGGAACTCTGGAGAGACCGTAAAGGCACCGAAGGGGCAAGGCAGGCAACTGCTCAAACTCTCAGGTAAAAGGACAGAGCTAGGATAGACCGCTTTTTGGCATTTATCTAAGCATTCCAGAGTACATGTATCTTGCATGTGCTCTTTCTTTTGGGGTTGAAAAGATAGGAGAAGGATATGTTAGAATTGCTTAAAGCGCTTGATGCTTTCGTTTGGGGGCCTCCCCTTTTAATCTTATTGGTCGGAACGGGTATCTATTTGACCATCCGACTAGGCCTTTTGCAGGTAGCTCGTCTCCCTAGGGCCTTTCAGTTAATTTTCACCAAGGACAAGGGACATGGCGATGTGTCGAGCTTTGCTGCTCTCTGTACAGCTCTAGCCGCCACCGTTGGTACGGGAAATATCATCGGGGTCGCGACAGCCATCAAGGTTGGTGGGCCAGGCGCTCTCTTTTGGATGTGGATGGCTGCCTTCTTTGGGATGGCAACCAAGTATGCCGAAGGTTTACTGGCTATCAAATACCGTAGCAAGGATGCAAATGGAGCTGTAGCTGGAGGACCCATGCACTACATTCTTTTGGGAATGGGAGAAAAGTGGCGACCACTTGCTATCTTCTTTGCCCTGGCTGGTGTATTGGTAGCTCTTCTAGGGATTGGTACCTTTACCCAGGTCAATTCGATTACAGAATCCATTCAAAATACAGCCCAAGTTGATCCAGCTATCACAGCTCTGATTTTATCCATTTTTGTAGGGATTGCCGTCTTTGGTGGACTCAAATCCATTTCAAAGGTTTCGACAGCAGTCGTTCCTTTTATGGCTATTGTCTATATTTTAGGGACTCTTACAGTTATTCTCTTTAATATCGAGAAAATCCCAGCCACACTTGCCCTCATCTTTACTTCAGCCTTTAGTCCAGCTGCTGCCGTAGGTGGTTTTGCAGGTGCCAGCATTCGGATGGCTATCCAGAATGGTGTGGCGCGAGGAGTCTTCTCTAACGAATCTGGTCTTGGTTCAGCTCCGATTGCAGCGGCTGCAGCTAAGACAAATGAACCAGTAGAGCAAGGGTTGATTTCCATGACAGGAACCTTTATTGATACTTTGATTATCTGTACTTTGACTGGTTTAACAATCTTAGTAACTGGTGTTTGGAGCGGTGATTTGAATGGGGTTGCCTTGACCCAGTCAGCCTTTTCAACAGTTTTTTCACATTTTGGTCCTGCCCTTTTGACCATCTTCCTTGTTCTCTTTGCCTTTACGACAATTTTAGGTTGGAACTATTATGGAGAGCGCTGTTTCGAGTTTCTCTTCGGTGTTCGTTTTATCTGGCTTTACCGTGTAGTCTTTGTAGTCATGGTCTTGTTGGGAGGATTTATCGAGTTGGATATGGTTTGGATTATCGCAGACATCGTCAATGCCCTGATGGCTTTACCAAACTTGATTGCCCTCTTAGTCTTGTCGCCAGTCGTCATTGCTGAGACTAAAAAGTATTTTAAACACTAACCCAATCACACTTTTAGTGTGATTTTTTTCATTTCATAGACATTTTCTATCAAGGCGATTGAAAATATATATTATTCAAGGGGAAAATTCTATGATAGACTAAATGACAATAAAATGAAAAGAGGTTTCTTATGACAACATTTACCATCCACACAGTAGAATCAGCACCAGCAGAAGTGAAAGAAGTTCTTGAAACAGTACAAAAAGACAACAATGGCTATATTCCCAACCTAATCGGTCTCTTGGCCAATGCCCCTACCGCCCTTGAAGCCTACCGAACTGTCGGAGCTATTAACCGCCGCAATAGCCTAACCCCAGTTGAGAGAGAAGTGGTGCAAATCACAGCCGCCGTAACCAATGGTTGTGCTTTCTGCGTCGCAGGTCACACAGCCTTTTCAATCAAACAAATCCAGATGAATGATGATCTTCTTCAAGCCCTCCGCAACCGTACTCCAATTGAGACAGATCCAAAACTAGATACTCTAGCCAAGTTTACCTTGGCAGTCATCAATACCAAGGGTCGTGTAGGAGATGAAGCCTTGGCTGAATTCTTAGAAGCCGGCTATACGCAACAAAATGCCTTAGACGTAGTTCTCGGTGTCAGCCTAGCCAGCCTTTGCAACTATGCCAACAACCTAGCCAATACGCCAATCAATCCAGAATTGCAACCTTATGCCTAGTTCGAATCATAAATAAAATGAAGGCTGATTCATCCAGTCTTCATTTTTCTATGCTATTTTAAAGGCTTTTATGCTATACTGATAATAATATGATTAACGGAGGTTGCCATGAAAAAACTCCCCTTGGTATTTTCTGGTTGTTTGTTAGGTTTGGCAGGTGCAGGAAACTTGATTGCGGATACTTGGCCTGTTCTTTCGCACTTATTTAGTTTGACTGGATTGGTCTTATGGATTTTCTTTCTGATTCTTCATCTTTTTAATTGGGAAGAAACCAAGAAAGAATTGACCAAGCCCCCTCTTTTATCTGGTATAGCTACCTTTCCTATGGCGGGGATGATTTTATCGACCTATGTCTTGCGACTAGTTCCGTCTATGCCTATCCTATCCCAGCCTTTGTGGTGGTTTTCTTTTATTTTGGATTTTGCTTTGATCGCTTATTTTTCTCGTCGCTTTCTTGGAGTGGAGGAAAGAGCTAGTGCAACACCAAGCTGGACAGTACTTTATGTGGGCATAGCAGTGGCAGCCTTGACCTATCCAGTCGTTGGCCTGATTCAGATTGCCTACCTAACAGTGACTTTCGGTTTTCTAGCTACTTGTTTGCTCTATCCGTTGATTTACAGTGATTTAAAGAAAAAACCATTGACTCCAGCCCTACTAGGGCAAGAAGGAATCTACTGCGCTCCTTTTTCTTTGCTCTTAGCAGCTCTGGTGCGTATCGGTGGAGTTACTCTTCCGACCTGGGCCTTGTTACTGCTGATGCTTGTCTCTCAGTCTTTTTTCATCTTCGTTTTGACTCGCTTGCCCAATATTTTAAAACAAGGTTTTCAACCAGCATTCTCAGCCTTAACCTTCCCAACCATCATCACAGCTACATCGCTCAAGATGGCTCAGGGAATTTTGAAACTTCCATTTCTGGATTATCTGGTGTTTGCTGAAACGGTTATATGCCTCACTATTTTACTCTTTGTCTTGAGTGGTTATCTGATTTGGTTACGAAAAAAGGTCTAGCTATCTTCTAGCTAGGCCTTATTTTTTATGGTTTGATAACTTCAGCTCCACCCATGTATGGACGAAGTGCTTCTGGAATAGTTACAGAACCATCTGCATTTTGGTAGTTTTCAAGAATAGCGGCTACTGTACGTCCAACTGCAAGTCCAGAACCGTTCAAGGTGTGAAGGAGTTTAACCTTGCCATCGGCTTCATCACGGTAACGGATTTGAGCACGACGAGCTTGGAAATCTTCTGTATTTGAACAGCTTGAGATTTCACGGTAGGTATTTTGCGCTGGAATCCAAACTTCCAAGTCGTAGGTCTTGGCAGCTGAGAAGCCCATATCTCCAGTAGAGAGCGCGACCACACGGTATGGAAGATTGAGTTTTTGAAGGATGTTTTCAGCGTTGGCTGTCATTTTTTCTAATTCTTCATAAGATTCCTCTGGTTTGGCAAATTTGACCATTTCAACCTTGTGGAATTGGTGCAAACGAATCAAGCCACGTGTGTCACGGCCTGCTGAACCTGCTTCAGAACGGAATGATGGGCTCATAGCAGTGAAGTAAATTGGTAGGTCTTTTCCATCAAGGATTTCATCACGGTAGTAGTTTGTAAGAGGCACTTCGGCGGTAGGAATAAGGACATAATTAGTGTCACTCAATTCAAAAGTATCTTCCTTGAATTTTGGATATTGACCAGTACCAAACATTGAGTCATGGTTAACCATGTAAGGCGTGATGACTTCGGTATAGCCCTCTTTTCCATGTTCATCCAACATGAAGTTGTAGATAGCACGTTCCAAACGAGCCCCAAGTCCTTTATAGAAGAGGAAGCGAGCGCCTGTTACTTTACCGCCACGTTCCCAGTCAAGGATACCAAGGTCTTCCCCAAGATCCCAGTGAGCTTTTGGTTCGAAGTCAAACTCGCGTGGAGTACCCCAACGACGGACTTCAACGTTGTCATCCTCATCAGCTCCAACAGGAACGCTGTCAGCTGGGATGTTTGGAAGAGTAGTGGTAAATTCTGTCAATTTAGCATCGATTTCTGCCAATTCAGCATCGAGAGATTTTACTTCAGCAGAGAGAGCTTGCATAGCAGCAATCTTGTCATCAGCATTTTCCTTATTGCGCTTGGCTTGAGCAATCTCTGCAGAAACTGTGTTACGTTCTGCCTTGAGGTTTTCGACCTTGACCAAGATATCACGACGTTTAGCGTCGATTTCTTTCATCTCGTTAAGGATAGCAGCATCTACACCACGTGTAGCTAGTTTTTCAGCGACAGCATCAAAGTCTGTACGAATACGTTTGATATCTAACATAAGAACTCCTTTATGAAAAAAGCACACCTAACAAAGCGTTGGAGTGGCAGGGCCACGGTTCCATCCAACTTCACAGGTGTGCACTTGATTCTGTATTTAATTGTTGATAACGGTAGAATTTCACCTATCCCTCCTATCTGCTCGCAGCACCCGCAGACTTTCTGAAAGAAGAGGATAACCTACTTATCCGTTGCTATGATTATACTAAAGTTTCTACTTTTTTGCAAATAGATTTTTAAATTTTTGTCCAATGGTCTGGAGCAGAGTCGGAAGTTTCACGACCTTGTCGTTTCCTAATTTTTCCCGAGCGATTTTGAGGATAGCTCCAGAGTCTTTTGAGGCAAAGAGGAATTTACCTTGATCGGTGAAGACTTCAAAGTGACGGCTGATTTTACGGCCATTTACGTTGGCTCCGATTTGCTGAATGCTGGACCAGGGAATCTGGATATATTGTTCGACATTGACATCAGGATAAAACTCCAAGGCTTGATCCCCGACTAGAAATTTTCCAACCTTTCCAGAGATAGAGAGGTAAGATGTTCCAGTGGTTTGGAGGTCAATGACTTTATTGAGTGATTGGGCCATGATTAGTCTTCCTTACTTTCACCGAAAAAGGCCTGATAGAGAGCCTTGATAGCGGCTTTTTCTTGCTCTTTATTGACAACAAACATGATGGAAACTTCACTTGAACCTTGGGACATCATCTGGATGTTGATCTTGTTTTCTGATAGGGCACGTGTCGCGGTAGCTGTTACACCGATGTGACTCTTCATTTTTTCTCCGACAATCATAATGATTGAAAGGTCATGTTCGATTTCAGCATGGTCCACTTCAGCCTTTTGAACGAGTTGACGCAGAATTTCTTCTTCCTTGATAGGAGTCAATTCGCGGGAACGGAGGATGATTGAAAGATCATCGATACCTGTTGGCATGTGTTCCCAACCGATGTTAAGATCTTCAAGGATTTGCAGAACCTTGCGACCAAATCCAACTTCACGGTTCATGAGGTATTTCGACATGTTGATGCTGACAAAGCCAGAATCACCAGCGATTCCAACGACTGGGAATTTATCACTGCTATGCTTTAGAACGATACGAGTACCCGGATGGTCAGGGTTATTGGTATTTTTGATAACGAGAGGAATTTTTCCACGGTAGGCAGGGAGCAGAGCTTCATCGTGAAGAACTGAGAAACCTGCATAAGCCAATTCCCGCATTTCACGGTAGGTTAATTCAGGAATAGAGTGTGGTTGGTGGATAATTCCAGGATGGGCAGCAAAGATACCGTCTACGTCCGTAAAGTTTTCATAGAGATCAGCCTTAACACCTGCAGCGATGATGGAACCAGTTATGTCGGATCCACCACGGGAGAAGGTACAGATTTGATTTTCCTTAGTGACCCCAAAGAAACCAGGAATAACAAGGACTTCGTTGCTGTCAGCCAAGCCTTCAATCTTGTCATAGCTAGATGGGATGATACGTGCGTTTCCTGGTTCACTTGTTACAACGATTCCAGCTTCTCTTGGGTGAACATAGCGTGCATCGACGCCGTTTTGGTTAAAGTAGGCTGCAATAAGTTTGGCGTTGTTGTTTTCTCCAGCCGCAAGGAAGGTGTCATAGAGAAAGTCATTTTCCTCAATAGGAAGAGTCGCTAAGGCACGGATGCTTTTAGAAATTTTTTCTAGAACTGATGGTTTTAAGCCTAGTTCGCTCACCATAGCCGCATAGCGATCGATGATCCAGTTTTGGCTCTTGCTGATATCATTTCCCGCTACATAGTCACGATAGTATTTGATCAAGGCATCGGTTACCTTGGTATCTTCAGCATTGCGTTTACCCGGTGCAGAAACGACTACAAAACGGCGTTCTTTATCACTTTTAACGATGTTTAAAACTTTTTCTAACTGACTAGCAGAGGCAAGAGAGCTTCCGCCAAATTTTACAACCTTCATAGGGACTCCTCAAGTAAGTATTTTATACGATTATAGCAGAAAGAGGGGCTTTTTTCAATGAAGAAAATAGTATCGTCTTTAGGATAACGTGAGCGTTTTGATCAGCCGAGACACTTTCGATTGGTTTTCTCTTGCCTCTTTATCTAAAAAAAGGTATACTTTGACAATAAAATAATTTTATCACCTTATAAAAGGAGAAGCTATGAATCATATCTTATATCAGATCCTAGATGATCTTGCTATCATCACTTTGAATCGTCCCGAGGTGGCAAATGGTTTCCATATCCCAATGTGTGAGGAGATTTTAGAAGCTTTAACTCTAGCAGAGCAGGATCAAGCTGTTCAGTTTATCTTGATTAATGCTAATGGGAAGGTCTTTTCAGTTGGGGGAGACTTGGTTGAGATGAAGCGTGCAGTGGATGAGGATGATATCCCTTCTTTGAATAAGATTGCAGAATTAGTCAATACAATTTCCTATAAAATTAAGCAGATCCCTAAACCTGTTTTGATGGAGGTAGATGGAGCGGTTGCTGGTGCTGCAGCCAATATGGCAGTAGCAGTCGATTTTTGCTTGGCGACTGATAAGGCAAAATTCATCCAAGCCTTTGTTGGAGTTGGATTGGCGCCAGACGCTGGTGGAATCCATCTCTTGAGTCGTAGTATCGGGGTAACACGAGCTGCGCAACTTGCCATGACAGGGGAAGCCTTGACCGCGGAAAAAGCACTGGAATGGGGTGTGGTATACCGTGTTTGTGAGGCTGATAAATTAGAAAAAACTAGAGAACAAGTTCTGAAGAAATTAAGACGAGGCTCAGCAAACTCATACGCAGCCATTAAAAAGTTGGTTTGGGAAAGCCAATTTAAGGATTGGCAGAATTATGCTGAATTGGAATTGAAACTGCAAGAATCTTTGTCTTTGACTGAAGATTTTAAAGAAGGGGTTCGAGCACATTCTGAAAGAAGACGACCAAAATTTTCAGGAAAATAAAAAAATACTTGCACAATTCTTTGAAGTTTGATATACTTTTTGTGTCAAATGTTTTGAATGCAAAAGTTTTTTTTGAGAAGGAGGGAAAGCTTTGGACTACCAACAAGTGAATGAGTATTTAACATCTATTTTTAATAATGTCCTTGTGATTGAGGAGGTTAGCTTACGAGGTAGTCGTTTCAAAGACATCTCCATCAAAGAAATGCACACGATTGATGTGATTGGCAAGTTCCCAGAGGCGACACCAAGTAAGGTTTCTAAAGAACTGATGGTCACTCTTGGAACTGTTACGACCAGCTTGAATAATCTCGAAAGAAAAGGTTATGTTGAGCGCATTCGTTCTGATCAGGATCGTCGTGTGGTCTATCTGCATTTGACAAAGAAAGGTCGTTTGGTTCACCGCCTTCATAAACGTTTCCACAAGGCCATGGTCGAGAAAATTATCGATGGTATGAGTTCTGAAGAAATAGAAGTGATGGGCAGGGGCTTGACTAACCTTTATCAATTTTTGGAGGATTTGAAATAATGGCTTTTGCAAAAATAAGCCAGGTTGCTCATTATGTTCCAGAGCAAGTGGTCACTAATCATGACTTAGCCCAAATCATGGACACAAGCGATGAGTGGATTTCAAGTCGGACAGGAATTAAACAGAGACATATCTCAAAAACGGAGTCTACAAGTGACTTGGCGACAGAAGTTGCTAAGAGTTTGCTGGCTAAAGGGAGCTTAACAGCGGATCAGATTGATTTTATCATTGTAGCGACGATTACTCCTGATTCGATGATGCCTTCTACGGCAGCTCGGGTTCAGGCAAATATCGGAGCGCATAGAGCTTTCGCCTTTGATCTGACGGCAGCTTGCAGTGGCTTTGTATTTGCTCTCTCGACTGCTGAGAAGTTTCTGACAGCTGGACAGTTCCAAAAAGGGATTGTTATCGGAGCTGAGACCTTGTCTAAGGCGGTTGATTGGTCTGATCGTTCGACAGCCGTTCTCTTTGGGGATGGTGCTGGTGGAGTTCTCTTAGAAGCGAGTGATACACGGCACTTCCTTGTGGAAAGTCTCTATACGGATGGCTCTCGGAGCGAGTGTTTGACCTATGGCCAAATGGCTTTAGCTTCTCCTTTCTCAGATCAAGAGGCAGTTCCTGCTTTTTTGAAAATGGATGGACGAGCAGTTTTTGATTTTGCAAATCGTGATGTTGCTAGATCGATCAAAGAAACCATTGAAAATGGTCCAATCGCAGCATCGGAATTGGATTATCTCTTGCTTCATCAGGCAAATATCCGCATTTTGGATAAGATGGCTAAGAAGATCGGCGTAGACCGAGACAAGCTTCCTGCCAATATGATGGAGTATGGAAATACCAGTGCGGCAAGTATCCCGATTTTGCTCTCAGAGTGTGTGGAGAATGGCAAGATTCGTTTAGATGGTAGCCAGACGATTCTCCTATCAGGCTTCGGTGGAGGTTTGACATGGGGCACACTCATTCTTACAATCTAGGTAATCATGTGGTAAACACATAGTTATAAATTTTATATATTTTAAAGGAGTCCTATCATGGCAGTATTTGAAAAAGTACAAGAAATTATCGTTGAAGAACTTGGGAAAGACGCATCAGAAGTAACACTTGAATCTACTTTTGATGATTTGGATGCAGATTCATTGGACTTGTTCCAAGTAATCTCTGAAATCGAAGATGCTTTCGATATCCAAATCGAAGCAGAAGATAACTTGAAAACAGTTGGTGACTTGGTTGCCTACGTTGAAGAGCAAACAAAATAATTAACATATTACTAGAAGGAGTAGGGGAGACCCGCTCCCTCTTGTTTAGGTAATAGTTTGAGACTCAAATGATAAACTCATCGAACTATTACGTAAGCAAGGAATGATGGAGGCACTATGAAAACACGTATTACAGAATTATTGAACATTGATTATCCTATTTTTCAAGGAGGAATGGCCTGGGTTGCGGATGGTGACTTAGCTGGTGCGGTATCAAAAGCTGGCGGTTTGGGGATCATCGGTGGTGGGAATGCACCTAAAGAGGTCGTAAAGGCTAATATCGATAAAATCAAATCACTTACGGATAAACCTTTTGGTGTCAACATCATGCTCTTGTCACCTTTTGTAGAAGACATCGTTGATCTCGTGATAGAAGAAGGGGTCAAGGTGGTTACAACTGGTGCAGGAAATCCAAGTAAATACATGGCTCGTTTTCATGATGCAGGAATTACAGTGATTCCTGTTGTACCAAGTGTGGCTTTGGCTAAACGGATGGAAAAAATCGGAGCAGATGCCGTCATTGCTGAAGGAATGGAAGCTGGTGGACATATTGGTAAATTAACAACTATGACCTTGGTTCGTCAGGTTGCTGCAGCTGTTTCGATTCCAGTTATCGCAGCTGGAGGAATTGCGGACGGTGAAGGTGTCGCTGCAGGCTTTATGCTTGGTGCTGAGGCCGTTCAAGTTGGTACACGTTTCGTAGTAGCTAAGGAATCTAACGCCCATCCAAAATACAAGGAAAAAATCCTCAAAGCGCGTGATATCGATACGACAATTTCCGCTCAACACTTTGGACATGCTGTTCGCGCTATTAAAAATCAGTTGACACGTGACTTTGAGCAGGCTGAAAAAGATGCCTTTAAACAAGAGAATCCAGATTTAGAAATCTTTGAACAAATGGGAGCTGGTGCGCTTGCTAAAGCCGTTGTTCATGGAGATGTAGAAGGTGGATCTGTCATGGCAGGTCAGATCGCTGGTTTGGTTTCTAAAGAGGAAACTGTCGAAGAAATCCTAAAAGATCTATACTATGGCGCAGCCAAGAAAATTCAAGAAGAAGCCTCTCGTTGGGCAGGAGTTGTAAGAAATGACTAAAACAGCCTTTCTATTTGCGGGTCAAGGTGCTCAGTATCTAGGGATGGGGCGTGATCTCTATGATCACTATCCTATCGTCAAGGACACCATTGACCAAGCCAGTCAGGTTTTGGGGTATGACCTTCGTGACTTGATTGATAAGGAAGAAACCAAGTTAAACCAGACTCGCTATACGCAACCAGCTATTTTAGCGACTTCGGTTGCTATTTACCGACTATTGAAAGAAAAGGGCTACCAGCCAGATATGGTAGCAGGATTGTCTCTTGGGGAATATTCTGCTCTTGTAGCAAGTGGTGCCTTGGACTTTGAGGATGCAGTTGCTTTGGTTGCTAAGCGTGGTGCTTATATGGAAGAGGCTGCACCTGCAGGTTCTGGAAAGATGGTTGCAGTCCTTAATACCCCAGTTGAAGTGATCGAGGAAGCTTGTGAAGCAGCCTCTAAAGTTGGAGTAGTGACTCCAGCCAACTACAACACCCCAAGCCAAATCGTCATTGGTGGAGAGGTGGCTGCGGTTGACCGCGCAGTTGAACTCTTGCAGGAAGCAGGAGCCAAACGATTGATCCCTTTAAATGTATCTGGTCCTTTCCATACAGCCCTTCTTGAGCCAGCCAGTCAGCAACTAGCTGGAGCTCTTGAGGGAGTGAGTTTCTCTGATTTTACTTGCCCACTAATCGGCAATACGGAAGCTGCTGTTATGGAAAAAGATCGAATCCAAGAGCTTTTGACGCGTCAGGTGAAAGAACCTGTTCGTTTTTATGAAAGTATTGCTGTGATGCAGGATGCTGGGGTAACCAACTTTATTGAAATTGGTCCTGGTAAGGTCCTATCAGGCTTTGTCAAAAAAATCGATAAAACAGCTAAGCTATCCAACGTTGAAGATCAAGCAAGCTTGGATGCTTTGTTAGGAAACTAATGATCCCTTCTCCCACAAAATACAACAGGAAACAGGAGAGATAGAATGCAACTTACAAACAAAAATGTCTTTGTAACAGGTTCAAGTCGTGGTATCGGACTTGCCATTGCTCACAAATTTGCCCAACTAGGCGCTAATGTAGTTTTGAATAGTCGCGGAGCAATCTCAGAAGAATTGCTGGCTGAGTTTTCAAACTACGGTGTCAAAGTAGTACCGATATCAGGTGATGTTTCAGACTTTGCAGATGCCAAGCGTATGATAGATCAAGCGATTGCAGAACTCGGTTCTGTCGATGTCTTAGTCAACAATGCTGGGATCACTCAAGATACGCTTATGCTCAAGATGACCGAAGAAGACTTTGAAAAAGTGATTAAGATCAATTTGACAGGTGCCTTCAACATGACGCAAGCAGTCTTGAAACAGATGATCAAGGCACGGGAAGGTGCGATTATCAACATGTCTAGTGTGGTCGGTTTGATGGGAAATATCGGACAAGCCAACTATGCAGCTTCTAAAGCAGGTTTGATTGGTTTTACCAAGTCAGTTGCACGTGAAGTTGCCAATCGTAATGTGCGCGTAAATGCTCTTGCACCAGGAATGATCGAGTCAGATATGACTGCTGTTTTGTCTGATAAGGTCAAGGAAGCGACATTGGCCCAAATCCCAATGAAACATTTTGGTCAAGCAGAACATATCGCAGATGCTACAGTGTTCCTGGCTGGACAGGATTATTTGACTGGACAAGTTCTCGCTGTTGATGGCGGACTTAGCATGTAAAAAATAAGGAAAGATATAGGTAAGACAGATGAAACTAAATCGAGTTGTAGTAACAGGTTACGGATTGACCTCTCCTATCGGAAATACTCCAGAAGAATTTTGGAACAGTTTGCAAACTGGGAAAATCGGGATTGGAGAAATCACTAAGTTTGACCACAGCGAATTTGCTGTCCACAATGCGGCAGAAGTTCAAGATTTCCCATTTGATAAATACTTCGTCAAAAAAGATACCAACCGTTTTGATAACTATTCTTTGTATGCCTTGTACGCAGCTCAAGAAGCGGTGACAAATGCCAATCTTGATGTAGAAGCAATCGATAAAGATCGCTTTGGCGTCATCGTGGCTTCTGGTATTGGGGGAATTAAAGAAATCGAAGATCAGGTTATCCGTCTTCATGAAAAAGGTCCAAAGCGCGTTAAACCAATGACACTTCCAAAAGCCTTGCCAAATATGGCTTCAGGAAATGTTGCGATGCGTTTCGGAGCAAACGGTATCTGTAAATCAATCAATACAGCCTGTGCCTCATCAAACGATGCCATTGGGGATGCCTTCCGCTCTATCAAGTTTGGTTTCCAAGATGTCATGTTAGTTGGAGGATCAGAAGCTTCTATCACTCCTTTTGCCATCGCTGGTTTCCAAGCATTGACTGCCCTATCAACTACGGAAGATCCAACTCGTGCTTCTATCCCATTTGACAAAGACCGTAATGGTTTTGTGATGGGAGAAGGTTCAGGGATGTTGGTTCTTGAAAGTCTTGAACATGCTGAAAAACGTGGTGCAACTATCTTGGCTGAAGTAGTTGGCTACGGTAATACCTGTGATGCTTACCATATGACTTCACCTCATCCAGAAGGTCAAGGTGCCATCAAGGCAATTAAATTGGCTTTGGAAGAGGCAGAGATTTCTCCAGAGCAAGTGGCTTATGTCAATGCCCACGGAACTTCAACTCCTGCTAATGAAAAAGGAGAAAGTGGTGCGATCGTAGCTGTTCTTGGTAAAGAAGTACCTGTATCTTCAACCAAGTCCTTTACAGGACACTTGCTTGGTGCTGCAGGGGCCGTAGAAGCGATTGCTACTATTGAAGCCATGCGTCATAACTACGTACCAATGACGGCTGGAACAAGTGAGTTATCAGACTATATCGAAGCGAATGTCGTTTATGGACAAGGCTTGGAGCAAGAAATCCCTTATGCTATTTCAAACACTTTTGGTTTTGGTGGTCACAATGCGGTTCTTGCTTTCAAACGTTGGGAGAATAAATAATTATGAATTTAAATGAAATCAAGGACTTGATGGCTCAATTTGACCAATCAAGTTTGAGAGAATTTTCTTATAAAAATGGAACGGACGAATTGCAGTTTAGTAAGAATGAAGCAAGAATAGCTTCTGAAGCGCCAGCTCAAGTTGTTCCAGCACCAGCTGCAGTGGTTGCAAGTCCAGTAGTTTCTGCCCCTTCAACTCCAGTAGAGAGTTCTGTGGAAGAAGCTCCAGCGCCAGCTGAAACGACGGTTGCTCCAGAGGGTGATGTTGTTGAAAGCCCACTTGTAGGGGTGGCTTACTTGGCCGCTGGACCAGATAAACCTGCCTTTGTCACAGTCGGAGACAGTGTTAAAAAAGGTCAGACTTTGGTGATCATTGAAGCCATGAAAGTCATGAATGAAATCCCTGCACCTAAAGATGGTGTGGTGACAGAAATTCTCGTTTCAAATGAAGAAATGGTTGAGTTCGGTAAAGGATTGGTACGTATCAAATGATCGATATTCAAGGAATCAAAGAAGCTCTACCCCATCGTTACCCTATGCTCCTAGTGGACCGTGTCTTGGAGGTGAGCGAGGATACCATTGTTGCCATTAAAAATGTGACCATCAATGAACCTTTCTTCAATGGTCATTTTCCTCAATACCCAGTCATGCCAGGTGTTCTTATCATGGAAGCCTTGGCTCAGACTGCTGGTGTCTTGGAATTGTCCAAACCTGAAAATAATGGGAAACTGGTCTTCTATGCTGGCATGGACAAGGTTAAGTTCAAGAAGCAAGTTGTACCAGGTGACCAATTAGTTATGACGGCTACTTTTGTTAAACGTCGTGGTACGATTGCCGTGGTTGAAGCAAAGGCTGAAGTAGATGGTAAGCTTGCAGCGAGTGGTACTCTTACCTTTGCAATTGGAAACTAAGGAGGATCTCCATGTTTCGTAAAATTTTGATTGCCAACCGTGGTGAGATTGCGGTTCGCATTATTCGAGCTGCGCGTGAATTGGGTATTGCAACCGTAGCAGTCTATTCAACTGCTGATAGGGAAGCTCTTCACACACTTCTAGCGGATGAAGCTATCTGTATCGGACCTGGTAAGGCGACAGAATCTTATCTAAATATCAATGCAATTTTATCTGCTGCAGTCTTGACAGAGGCAGAAGCCATCCACCCAGGTTTTGGTTTTCTTAGTGAAAACTCCAAGTTTGCCACGATGTGTGATGAAGTGGGGATTAAGTTTATCGGCCCTTCTGGAGCCGTAATGGATACTATGGGAGATAAGATCAATGCGCGTGAGCAAATGATCAAGGCAGGTGTTCCAGTTATCCCAGGATCTGATGGTGAAGTTCACACGGCTGAAGAGGCCCTTGCAGTTGCAGAAAAGATTGGCTATCCAGTCATGCTTAAGGCATCGGCTGGTGGTGGCGGAAAAGGGATTCGTAAGGTTGAAAAGGCAGAAGACTTGGTCGCAGCCTTTGAAACAGCATCCAGTGAAGCCAAGGCCAATTTTGGAAATGGCGCAATGTATCTTGAGCGTGTGATTTATCCAGCTCGCCATATTGAGGTTCAGATCCTTGCGGACCAGGAGGGTCATGTTGTCCATCTTGGTGAACGGGATTGTTCACTTCAACGGAATAACCAAAAGGTCTTAGAAGAAAGCCCATCCATTGCAATTGGCAAAACCCTCCGTCATGAAATTGGTGCTGCGGCTGTTCGAGCTGCAGAGTCTGTTGGCTATGAAAATGCAGGTACGATTGAATTTCTTCTCGATGAAGCGAGTGGTAATTTCTACTTCATGGAAATGAATACTCGTGTGCAAGTTGAACACCCAGTCACAGAGTTTGTTTCAGGTGTTGATATCGTAAAAGAGCAGATTCGCATTGCTGCCGGTCAACCTTTACCTTTCAAACAAGAAGATATCGTCCTACGAGGTCATGCTATCGAGTGCCGGATCAATGCGGAAAATCCAGCATTTAACTTTGCTCCAAGCCCAGGTAAAATTACCAATCTCTATCTACCAAGTGGTGGAGTTGGCTTGCGCGTGGACTCAGCAGTTTATCCAGGTTATACCATCCCTCCTTACTATGATAGTATGATTGCTAAAATCATCGTTCATGGGGAGAATCGTTTTGATGCTCTTATGAAGATGCAACGGGCACTTTATGAACTTGATATTGAAGGAGTGCAAACCAATGCAGACTTCCAGTTGGATCTGATTTCAGACCGCCGAGTTATCGCTGGTGATTACGATACTTCCTTCTTGATGGAAACTTTCTTGCCACAATACCAAGAAAAAGAATAGACTTTCAAACAGTATGAGAACTAAAAGGGGGAGTTATGGCTCTATTTAGTAAAAAGGATAAGTATATTCGGATCAATCCTAATCGTTCCGTAAGGCAGAAACCACAAGCCAAGCCTGAGGTTCCGGATGAACTCTTTTCCAAGTGTCCTGGATGTAAACATATCATCTACCAAAAGGATCTTGGGAGCGAACGAATTTGTCCCCATTGTAGCTATACTTTCCGTATTTCAGCTCAGGAACGCTTGGATTTGACGATTGATTCTGGTAGCTTTGTGGAGATGTTTACGGGTATTGAAACTCAAGATCCATTAAACTTTCCTGGCTACCAGAAAAAACTAGTTACTATGCGTGAAAAGACAGGTTTGGATGAAGCAGTACTGACTGGTACAGCTAGCATCAAGGGACAAAAAGTTGCCCTTGGGATCATGGATTCAAACTTTATCATGGCTTCTATGGGAACCATTGTGGGTGAAAAAATCACGCGCCTGTTTGAGTATGCAACGATAGAAAACTTGCCAGTCGTTCTCTTCACAGCTTCTGGTGGAGCCCGTATGCAAGAAGGAATCATGAGCTTGATGCAGATGGCTAAGATTTCTGCAGCAGTTCAACGTCATTCCAAGGCAGGACTTTTTTACCTGACTATTTTGACGGATCCGACAACAGGCGGAGTGACAGCTTCTTTTGCTATGGAAGGTGACATTATCCTAGCAGAGCCCCAGAGTTTAGTTGGTTTTGCTGGGCGTCGTGTTATCGAAAATACAGTTCGTGAGACCTTGCCGGATGACTTCCAAAAGGCAGAATTTCTGCTTGAACATGGATTTGTTGATGCAATTGTCAAACGGAGAGAATTGCCTGAAACAATTGCTAAATTAGTAAGATTGCATGGAGGAAGTCGCGGATGAATATTGCAAAAATAGTCAGAGAGGCACGCGAGCAGAGTCGCTTGACAGCCCTTGATTTTGCCAATGGAATCTTCGATGAATTTATCGAATTGCATGGAGATCGCTCTTTCCGAGACGATGGTGCGGTCATTGGTGGAATTGGCTGGTTAGGTGAACAGGCAGTAACTGTCGTTGGTATCCAAAAGGGAAAAAGTCTTCATGATAACCTCAAACGAAATTTTGGGCAACCTCATCCAGAAGGCTATCGCAAGGCCTTGCGCTTGATGAAACAGGCGGAAAAGTTTGGCCGTCCAGTTGTGACCTTTATCAATACGGCGGGTGCTTACCCAGGTGTTGGAGCTGAGGAACGTGGACAAGGTGAAGCAATTGCTCGAAACCTGATGGAAATGAGTGACCTCAAGGTTCCAATCATCGCGATTATTATTGGTGAAGGAGGATCTGGAGGTGCATTAGCACTAGCCGTAGCTGACCGTGTCTGGATGTTAGAGAACTCAATCTATGCAGTACTTAGCCCTGAAGGCTTTGCCTCTATCCTTTGGAAGGATGGGAGTCGTGCTATGGAAGCAGCGGAATTGATGAAAATCACTTCACACGAACTCCTAGAAATGGGAATCGTAGATAAGGTAATCTCAGAAGCAGGCCTCTCCAGTAAAGAGCTACAAGCTCGTGTTAAAAATGAATTGCGTGCAGAACTAGATAGGTTGCAAGAACTACCACTCGACCAACTTATTGAAGAACGTTACCAACGCTTTAGAAAATACTAAGAATGACTAAATGAGACTAGAAAGGTCTCATTTTTTTATAGAAAATACCATTCAGGTTGAAAAATTGACAGTTGAGGAGATGGACTATAAAATAGATAAAAATGAAGTATACTGTAGATGTGAGCCTACAACAATATTTTAAGAAGGTTCTTGCAATGACAGGTACAGAAACATTTACAGTTCTTTCATCTGAAGACTTAGAGCAAACTTCAGGTAGTCTTGCTGTTTGGGAGGATGGATATGGTAGATGCTTATATTATAGAGAATTTGCTCCCTATATGGGGCAAGGGGCACTTAATTCTTATAGAGATGCTTGGAAGTACGGCTTCCGAGCAGGATAATCTTTCAAAAAAAGTACGATGAGAAACATAAAGAAACTAAGACAGTTTGGAATATTTTTGCTTATTATTTTACTATCTACCTATTTACCACAAACAATTGGATTGTATGTGACGATCATTTTAGGGTTAGGCGCTGATGTCTATTCTCTTATTTTAACAATAGGATTAGTAGGAATTTGCCTTCTATTAATTTGGTGGTTAAAAAAGCAAAAGATGCTCTTTATCTTTGAGAAAAAGAGCTGGAACTGGTCATTTGCCTTCTACTTATTTGCAACTTATGTGGTTTATCAGATTCTCGGTAATTTTTGGACACGCTATGCTCATTTGATTAATGCTAGGAATATTCATGATGAGTATTTTACCGTGGTTCTTTCAAATGGACAACCAACTTTTCTATCTACAGTTCTTAGTTTTATCTTAACAGTCGTTATTGGTCCTATTTTGGAAGAGAAGCTTGATCGTGGGTATTTTATGAACACCTTCTTTCCTAAGTCAAAGTACTATTTAGATGTCATCTTATCAGGCCTTATCTTTGGCTTAGTCATTTGATACTATCTCACCGAGACCCAATTAGTTTATTATATTATAGTCTGATTGGTTTCTTTTTCGCTCTTGTCTATCGTTCTACAGACAATCTTAGATTAACGATTTTCTGTCATAGTTTTTTTAACTTTCTCAATCATACCAAACCCATCTGGATATTTGTTTATAATTATATCTATTATCATTTTTTTAGATAGTGGAGGCAAAGAAAAAAGTGTTTGATATTTGTCAAACACTTTTTCTATTTACTGTTCTTCTGTTACAAACTGGCTGAGCAGTCCATTGATAAAACGGGCAGATTTTTGATCTGAGAAGTCCTTTGCAAGCTCGATAGCTTCGTTAACAGCAACCAACTGTGGAGTGTCAAATGAAGTGATTTCAAAAACTCCCAAGCGAAGGAGGTTTCTCTCTACGAGTGTTAAACGCTCGATGGTCCAACCTGCTTTTAGATGTTGTGTGATTTGCTTGTCTAGCTCTTCCTTTTTAGTTTGAACACCAGAAACGAGCTCTGTCAAAAAGGTTGGAAGTTGCACATCTGTATCTTCACGATCGTGTGTGTAGGCGAAACGACAAGCAGTTTCGACGTCTGTATCGAATTCAAGGCTCATGAGAGCTTGAAAAGCGCATTTACGGAGCTCACGTCTAGATTCTAATAGTGGACTAGTCATTGAGGAAGTCCTCATCAAACAAGTCTTTCAAGTCTGGTTTTGGTGTTTTATCTGGAACGATACCTGCAACGTGGATATTGATAGCAGCGAGTTCTACATCAGCCATATTGCGGACTGCATCTTTGACAGCTTTTTGGATAGCAACAGCTACCTTAGGAACTTTTACTCCGTACTCAAGGTAGAGGTAGATATCTGCTGTGAGTTCTTCGTCCACGTTTTTAAGATAAACACCGCGGCCGAGCGAAAGTTTTGAAAGGGTATCAGATACTGATTTGTTTGAAAAAGAGTGAACACCCTCTACTTTTGCTGTAGCAATAGCAATGATTTTTTCAAGTACACGTGGGGCGATAACGATTTCGCCAAGTTGTTCTTCAATTCCCATAGAATGACCTCTTTCTAGAGATTAGGCACGAGAAACGTAAGTTCCTTCTGCAGTGTTGATAACGAGTTTTTGTCCTGCTTCGATGAAGTCTGGAACGTTTACGACAAGTCCAGTTTCCATCGTTGCTGGTTTACCAGAACCTGTAACAGTAGCACCTTTGATAGATGGTTGAGTTTCTGCAACCGTCAATTCGACAGTAGTAGGAACGGTAACACCAATCACTTCAGTTCCGTAGAATTGGATTTTCACATCAGAGTTTTCAAGGATGTAAAGCAATTCGTTTTCAACGTTGACTACAGGGATTTCGTATTGGTCGTAAGTTTCTGTATTCATGAAGTAGGCTGTGTCATCCATTTTGTACAAGTATTGAGCTGGGACAGTCTCGATGATAGCTTGTTCAAATTTTTCCTCTGGACGGTAGCTTGTGTCAAATGTAGAACCAGTACGGACATCACGCAATTTCATACGCATGATTGTGTTTCCTTTACCTGGTTTGTGGTGGCTAGCTTCCAAAACGCGGATCAATTTTCCGTCAGCTGTTTCAAAGGTCATACCAGCTTTTAATTTACTTGCTTCAATCATGTTTTTACCTCTTTAATTAATATTATTACTCTTCATTTTACCATAAAATACTCTGGAAATAAAGCCAAAATAGTTATTGGGAGTTGGTAGAGAAGAAAAAACCAACCTTAGGGCTGGTTTTGTTCTGTCTAGTTTTCTTTCAACTTGGCCAATTCCTGGGCGAGTAGTTTAAGGGCAATTTGTGGATTGGCTTGGCCTTTGGTTGCCTTCATAAGGAATCCTGTGAAGGCCTTGTCTGCGTTGCGTTTACCGGACTTGAAGTCGGCAACGGCTGCTTCATTATCTGCAAAGACTTGATGAATGATTGGAATCAGAATATTTGGATCTGAGATTTGTACCAAGCCCGCTTTTTCCACGTATTCACGCGCGCCACCGCCATTTTTAGCTAGGTGGACAAAGACTTTCTTGGCGATCTTAGAAGAGATAGTGCCGTCTTCGATGATGGCAATCATTTCTACCAAGTTTTCTGGTGTCAATTCGATTTGTTCTAGTGTTTTGCCTTCGGCGTTCAAGAACTGAGCGACTTCCCCTTGGAGCCAGTTAGAAACTTGTTTAGCATCGCCACCGAGGGCAACAGCTTTTTCAAAGAAGTCAGAAGTGACTTTGTTTGTCGTCAACTGGCTAGCATCGTAGTCTGACAAGCCAAGCTCAGATACGTAGCGCGCACGGCGTTCTTTTGGAAATTCTGGCAATTCTGTTCGCATTTCCTCAATCCACTCATCTGAGATTTCAAAGAGTGGTAGGTCTGGTTCTGGGAAGTAGCGGTAGTCTGCAGCACCTTCTTTGACACGCATGAGGATGGTTGCCTTGTTAGCTTCATCGTAACGGCGTGTTTCTTGGCGGATTTGACCACCTGAGCGAAGGATTTCAGCTTGGCGTTGGACTTCGTACTCAAGACCTTTGCGGACATTTGAGAAGGAGTTGAGGTTTTTTAACTCAGTCTTGGTACCGAATTTTTCTTGTCCATAAGGACGAAGGGAGATGTTGGCATCCACACGCATCGAACCTTCTTCCATCTTAACGTCAGAAATGCCAGCGTACTGGATGACTTCCTTGAGGGCTGTTAGATAAGCATAGGCTTCTTCTGGGGAACGCATGTCGGCTTCAGATACAATCTCAATCAATGGCACCCCTTGACGGTTGAGGTCGACATAAGAATAGCCATCTGTACCGTGGGTGTTTTTACCAGCGTCTTCTTCTAGGTGGGCGCGTTCGATACCGATTTTCTTGGTCGTACCGTCTTCTAGCTCGACTTCAATCCAGCCGTTATAGCCGATTGGCTCATCAAACTGAGAAATTTGATAGGCTTTGGGATTATCAGGATAGAAGTAATTCTTGCGGTCAAAGTGCATCTTCTTGTGGATGTCCATGTTGAGGGCAAGAGCAGCCTTGATACCGGCATCGACAACACCTTTATTGAGAACTGGCAGAACACCTGGGAAAGACCAGTCAATCACGTTGGTGTTGGCATTTTGGTCATTTCCAAAGTGGGCAGAAGTTGGTGAGAAGATTTTTGAATTGGTGTTGAGCTCTACGTGGACTTCAAGTCCAATGACTGTTTCAAAGTTCATTAGTTGTCACCTCCAAAAATCACGGGTTGTTGTTTGTGGTAGTCTGTTGTTGCTTCAAAAGCAGCAGCAGCTTGGTAAATGGTTTCCTCAGAGTATTTAGGACCGATCAATTGGAGACCGACAGGTAGACCTTGAGCAAATCCAGCAGGGATCGAAATTCCTGGGAGACCTGCCAAGTTGACAGGGATGGTCAAAAGGTCAGCCAAGTACATGGCAACTGGGTCGTGGTTGAGTGAATCCAAATCATAGGCAACGCTTGGAGCAGTTGGTCCCAAAATCAAGTCATAATCCGCAAAGACGTTTTCGAAATCTTGGATGATGAGGGTACGGACCTGACCAGCCTTTTTGTAGTAGGCATCGTAGTAACCTGATGAAAGACTGAAAGTACCTAGCATGATACGGCGTTTCACTTCTTCACCGAAACCTTGGCTACGGCTATTTACATAGATTTCATCAAGATTAGTCGCATCCTCTGCGCGGTAGCCGTAACGAATACCGTCAAAACGTTGCAAGTTTGAGGATGCTTCTGATGAAGCGATAATGTAGTAAACGGCAACACCGTATTTAGAGTGAGGAAGGCTGACTTCTTCGACGATAGCACCGAGTTTTTCAAAGTGTTTGGCAGCGTTCAGGATAGTTTCCTTAACCTCTGGGGCAATCCCTTCACCAAGGTATTCCTTAGGCAAAGCAATTTTCATGCCCTTGATATCTTGACCGATTTTTGAAGTAAAGTCGGCGATACGGACAGGGGCAGAAGTAGAGTCTTTAGCATCTTCGCTAGCAATAGCGTTGAGCAAGAGAGCATTTTCCTTAACAGTTGGAGCAAAAGGTCCGATTTGGTCTAGGGAGCTACCAAAGGCAATGAGACCAAACCGAGAAACCGTTCCGTAGGTTGGTTTGAGACCGACGATCCCGTTGAAGGCAGCAGGCTGGCGGATAGAACCACCAGTATCAGAACCAAGTGACAAGCGGACTTGCCCTGAGGCTACAGCTGCAGCAGAACCACTTGATGAACCACCAGGAACCTTGCTGTGGTCCCAAGCATTTTTAGTGGCACCGTAGTATGATGTTTCGCCAGAACCACCCATGGCAAACTCGTCCATGTTGGTTTTCCCAACAACAATCATACCCTTAGCTTTGGCATTGGCAACGGCTGTCGCATCAAAGATTGGCTCGTAGTTGTAGAGCATTTTTGAGGCTGCAGTTGTAAGAATACCGTCTGTAGAGATATTATCCTTAACAGCGAGAGGAATTCCTGAAAGGACATTATCAGCGTCAATTCCAGCTTCATCAATAGCTTTGGCTTGGGCAAGAGCTTGTTCTTCAGCGATGGTTACAAAAGCGTTGATAGCTGTCTCGCGAGACTTGATATCTTCAAGCGTGGCTTGGGTCAATTCAGTTGCAGAAATTTCCTTTGAGACAAGGAGGTTGTGCAAGTCTTCAATAGTTTTGTTATTAAAAGTCATTAGGCATCTCCTCCATCATCTAGGATAGCTGGTACCTTGATATAGTAGTTTTCTTTTTCAGGTACGTTTTTAAACAAGCGATCACGGTCTGTTCCTTCTTCGGCCACATCAGGGCGGAGTACAGTCTTGCGGTCAGCCATAGTCGTAGTAGGTGCGACACCAGTAGTGTCGACTTCGCCCAGCAATTCAACCATATCAACAATTTTAGACAAGGTTGTCGCAAAGGCGGCAGTTTCTTCTTCAGAGAATTTTAATTTTGAAAGATTGGCAACGTGTGTTACCTCTTCTTGCGTAATTTTCATCTTGCATCCTTTCGTGAAATGATGATTTTTAGTCTGTTCTATTTTACCATATTTTCCTATAAATAAGGGAGCCAAACTGAAAAGAAATAGAAATTGAAAAATCGCTTTTAATTCGCTATAATAGTTAAACTAAAAGAAAAATTAAGTGAGACTAGAGATTAATGTAGGAAGAATTCCTCGAAAGATGAGTTAGGATAGAAAATATGCTACATAATTTTTTTACAAGATTCCAAACCGTTCCTCCTCCCATTTCACTCTTTTGGTATGGGATCATGATGCTTACTTTAGTGCTTTGTATTTATGGAGCACTTGCTTATCACAATAATCCGAAATTTGTTCGCTTGTTTAAGGGGATTCAGATCCTCCAGTTACTAGCCCTATATAGCTGGTATGTTGGTTTTGAGATTCCATTTTCAAACAGTCTCCCTTTTTATCATTGCCGTTTAGCTATGTTTGCGGTAGTTTTCTTACCAGATAAATGGCGGAGCAAGCAATATTTTGCCCTCTTAGGAGCAAGTGGAGCGGTATTTGCCTTGGTTTACCCCGTTTTTGACCCCTATGATTTTCCACACATCACCAGTTTTTCATTTTTGATTGGGCACTATGCCCTTTTGGTGAATTCCTTGGTTTACTTGATGAATCACTATGACAAGAGCTTACTTAAGAAGTATATGATCGTAGTCTATACTTTCGTTCTCAATCTCTTTCTAGTTGGGGTTAATCAGGTGACTGGTGGAAATTATGGCCTCTTAAGGGATACACCATTTATCTCGAATGCTCCCCTATGGCTAAAGTACCTCCTTGTGTCGGTTATTCTTTCTCTAGCTTTGCTTCTCTTTGATATCTTGTTCAAAAAACGGTGGGAAAAGAGAAATCAGGTGAAATCTGTGCTCTAGCTTACCTTTTTCATCGGATGAGCAATTGAAAAACTCCCCAAAATCCGATATAATGGAGAGTTGAAAGGAATGGTAAAATCCAATGTAGAGATCATTCTTAGCTACTGAAACAACTAAATAGAAAATCAAAGAAAGAGAATTTATGACTATTCAAGAAGAAATCAAGAAACGCCGTACCTTTGCCATCATCTCCCATCCGGACGCTGGGAAAACAACCATCACTGAGCAGTTGCTCTACTTCGGGGGCGAGATTCGTGAGGCTGGTACCGTAAAAGGTAAGAAAACAGGGACTTTTGCTAAGTCTGACTGGATGGATATCGAGAAACAACGTGGGATTTCGGTTACTTCATCTGTTATGCAGTTTGACTATGATGGCAAGCGCGTGAATATCCTCGATACACCAGGGCATGAGGACTTCTCAGAAGACACCTATCGGACCTTGATGGCGGTGGATGCTGCGGTCATGGTCGTGGACTCTGCCAAGGGTATCGAGGCTCAAACTAAGAAATTGTTTGAGGTTGTGAAACACCGTGGTATTCCCGTCTTTACCTTTATGAACAAGCTGGACCGTGACGGTCGTGAACCGCTAGACCTCTTGCAAGAACTAGAAGAAGTCCTAGGTATTGCTAGCTACCCAATGAACTGGCCAATCGGGATGGGGAAAGCCTTTGAAGGCTTGTATGACCTCTATAACCAACGTTTAGAACTTTATAAAGGGGATGAACGTTTTGCCAGTCTGGAAGAAGGGGACAAACTCTTTGGAAGTAACCCATTTTATGAGCAAGTCAAGGATGACATTGAGCTCCTGAAGGAAGCAGGAAATGAATTTTCAGAAGAAGCTATCCTTGCAGGAGAACTGACGCCTGTCTTCTTCGGTTCAGCTCTTACTAACTTTGGGGTACAGACCTTCCTTGAAACTTTCTTGAAATTTGCTCCAGAGCCACATGGACACAAGAAAACAGACGGCGAAATTGTCGATCCTTACGACAAGGATTTCTCAGGATTCGTTTTTAAAATCCAAGCCAACATGGACCCTCGTCACCGTGACCGTATCGCCTTTGTCCGCATCGTATCAGGTGAATTTGAGCGTGGAATGAGTGTCAACCTGCCTCGTACTGGGAAGACTGCCAAGCTTTCTAATGTTACCCAGTTTATGGCGGAAAGTCGTGAGAATGTGACCAATGCCGTGGCAGGTGATATTATCGGGGTTTACGATACTGGTACTTATCAGGTTGGAGACACTTTGACGGTTGGAAAAAACAAGTTTGAGTTTGAACCACTGCCAACCTTTACACCTGAGATTTTCATGAAAGTTTCTGCTAAGAACGTCATGAAACAAAAATCCTTCCACAAGGGGATTGAGCAGTTGGTACAAGAGGGAGCCATCCAGCTTTACAAGAATTACCAAACAGGTGAGTATATGCTAGGCGCTGTCGGACAACTCCAGTTTGAAGTCTTTAAGCACCGCATGGAAGGCGAGTACAATGCAGAAGTGGTCATGAGCCCAATGGGTAAAAAGACCGTTCGTTGGATCAAGCCTGAGGACTTGGATGAGCGGATGTCCTCAAGCCGCAATATCTTGGCCAAAGACCGTTTCGACCAGCCAGTCTTCCTTTTTGAAAATGACTTTGCCCTTCGCTGGTTTGCGGACAAGTATCCAGACGTAGAGTTGGAGGAAAAGATGTAAATCGTTACAAATGACAGCAACTTTATGTTGCTAGTCATTTGACGGTAATCGCCATGGCGACTTACCTAAACGCTTCACTAGGAAAAATCCACGAATATTATCGATTCGTGGATTTTTCTGTCGTAATGGCAAGGAATTGAACTGCCTAACTGCCTCACTAACTGAGTTCTACAAATGAAATCGATTTGTAAAACTCAGTGTCGTAGTTCAGGAACTTTATTTGTTTGTGTAACAATCTAAGTAACTAACGCCAAGTTTCTATGGAACTTGGCTAGGCGCTCCACTAGTAAAGTTTTACGAATAGTATCGATTCGTGGATTTTTTCATATAGTAAAGGTAATTGAAGTCAAAGGTAAATTAAAAACCCAGAGAAATCATGTTACATGAATTCTTCTGAGGTTTTTCTAGTTTCCATATTTTTGATAAAAATCGACCTTGACCTGAATGAAGGTTTCGGCTTCGCGTAGTAGCTGCAGGAGGGTGGCACGGGTCTCAAACTCCTCACGTGTTTTAGGGAGACTCCGATTGCGGAAGACTTGCAGATAACGTTCAATGTCATCAAGCAGGTCGTGAGCAGGATTGGTCTGACTTAGCTGGACAGCAATCTTTGAAAAGAGCTGGGCCAAGATCAAACTCTCACTTGCGGCTAGGTGACAAGTATTGACCTGTTGGGCCATATTTCGCAGGATACGACTTTGTCGCTGTCTCATCTCAAAGTAGTGGATGTGGTAGTCCGTCTGGTGAAAGAGGTGATCCGAGTGATCCAAATAGACTAGCTTGAGGGCCTCATCAAGGAGTTCGTCTAATTGGTCAACGAGTTGGGCTTGATTGCGCCCGTCTCCTCTTGACAGATAGTATTTAAAGCGAAGCAGGATGTCTTTTAACTTTTCTTCGACCTGAAGGTGGTAGCTTTGGATGGCTTTCTCACGAGAGGGCATATAAAGGTTGACCAATAGAGCAAAGCTTGTTCCGATGAGAAAGAGGAGCACTTCATTGAGCAGGAGGGCTGGGGAAGTAGACTCCTGCACCAAGAGATGACTGACCAAGACACTGCTAGGGGTGATGCCGATTTCCCAGCCCATTTTATAGGCTAGGGGCACGTAGAGAGCCAGATAGAGGCCGAAACTCCAGATGTGAAATCCTGTCAGTTGAAAGGCTAGAACACCTATAGCCAGTGCTAGGAGCATGGAAAAGAGGCGGTTACGTGCTAATTTCAGCGTACTTCTGCGCGTGTCAGATAGGCTTAAGAGGGCGATAATTCCAGCTGAAACTGCTGATGATAAGTCTAAAAAATAAGCGAGAAAACAAGCAAGGCAGGTCGCTAAGATCAGTTTTGTCGTACGTTGGGTGATAGACATGAGAATTTCCTATAATACTAGAATAAGAGTATAAAAGACAAGGCTTGGAAGACTTGTCTTAAAAATCTATTTTTTACGTGCCGACGCGTACTCAGCTACTGCTGTAAAGAGGACGTCGGTAGAAGAGTTCAGGGCAGTTTCGCAGGAATCTTGGACGACACCGATGACAAAACCAACTCCGACTACCTGCATAGCAACGTCATTTGAAATCCCAAAGAGACTACAAGCGACGGGAATGAGGAGGAGTGATCCACCAGCGATTCCAGAGGCTCCGCAGGCAGAAATGGCAGCCACTACACTGAGCACAAAAGCTGTACCAAAGTCGACAGAGATTCCTAGCGTATTGACTGCAGCTAGAGTCAAAATGTTAATGGTTACAGCTGCACCAGCCATGTTAATAGTGGAGCCAAGGGGAATAGAAACAGAGTAGGTATCTGGATTGAGTCCGAGATCTTGGCAGAGTTTCATGTTTACAGGAATATTAGCAGCAGAACTACGAGTAAAGAAAGCTGTAATGCCACTGACACGCAAACATTTAAAAACAAGGGGATAAGGATTTTTTCTCATAAGGAGAAAGGCAATGAGGGGATTGATGACAAGGGCCACAAAAGCCATAGTTGCAATCAAGAGTCCTAGCAAAATTCCGTAGTTAGCAAGGCTGGTAATTCCTTTATCAGAGATGGTCTTGAAGACCAAGCCCATAATTCCGAAAGGTGCCAAATTGATAATCCACTCCACAATCTTGGAAGTTACACCAGCCATGGTTTTGAGCAATTCCTTGCTGTTTTTGCTAGCTTCTCTCATAGCAAGTCCAAAGACAACAGCCCATGATAGAATTCCAATATAGTTGGCTTTGACGACGGCGTTGAGGGGATTGTCCACGAGATTCAGCAGGAGGTTGCTGAGAACTTGACCGATGCCATCTGGTGGGGCAATCTCTGTGCTCGCACTGCTGAGAGTAATCTGGACCGGGAAGAGAAAACTAGCCAGTACAGCAATCAAGGCAGCTGCAAAGGTGCCGAGTAGATAGAGAAAAATAACGGTCTTCATATTGGTATCTTGCCCTTTTTGATGTTGTGAGAGGGCATTTGCGACGAGGGTAAAGACCAAGACAGGAGCGATGGCTTTCAGACCCCCAACGAATAGGTCACCGAGAATGCCGAGCCCCGACAGACTAGGAAAAAGTAGCCCTAGAGAGGCTCCCAAAAGCATGCCGATTAGGATACGTTTGATGAGGCTGGCCTTGTTCCAGGCTCGAATGATTCTTTTCATAATAGTCTCCTTCAAAGTATATTGTTTATGATTATAGTATAAATATGCCGTTGAGGCAAGTCTTTTTTTGAGTTTGGGGGAATATCGGAATATTTATGAGGGATTTGAACGGGATGATTTGTGGTATAATACTAAAAAGGAGTTTTGTATGCAAGAATTTTTTCAACGTTATCTTGATAAATTGGATGTAACAACTGTATTAGAGAATGTCTTGACCAAGGTAATTTCTCTTTTGATTTTGTTTTTACTATTTTATATAGCTAAAAAGATGCTTCATGCGACTATACGAAAGATTGTCAAGCCCTCACTTAAATTTTCAAATCGAGATGCAGGAAGACAAAAGACCATCTCCCGTTTGCTGGAGAATGTCTTTAACTACATTCTTTATTTCTTTTTGCTTTACTGTATCCTGTCTATTTTAGGTTTGCCAGTTTCTAGCCTCCTTGCTGGTGCGGGGATTGCTGGGGTTGCCATTGGGATGGGCGCACAAGGCTTTCTATCCGATGTCATTAATGGCTTCTTCATCCTTTTTGAACGCCAGCTTGATGTGGGTGATGAAGTGGTCCTCACAAATGGACCGATTACCGTCTCTGGAAAGGTCGTTAGCGTAGGAATCCGTACAACACAACTGCGAGGTGATGATCAAGCTCTTCACTTTGTTCCTAACCGCAATATTACCGTTGTTAGTAATTTATCCCGTACTGAATAGTCCGACTATTTTAGCAGATTTGTGGTACAATAGAAGGAGTTTGGTAAAGGAGAGAGTATGCTATTTGTAGAGAAAAAATTAGGTCACGATCGTACTTGGATAGACCTTGATGTGGACAAGATTAAAAATATGGAAGATCTTTCTGACATCTATGGATTGGACAAGGAAACCATCGAGTATGCTCTGGATAGAAATGAACGAGCCCACATGGATTATAACCGTGAAACGGAGACGGTAACCTTCATTTATAATGTTCTTGATTTAGAAAAAGACAAAGAATATTATGAAGCGATTCCGATGACCTTTATCGTTGAAAAACAACGGCTGATTACCATCAGCAATCACAAGAATACTTATGTGATTAAACGCATGGCAACCTACCTTGAAAGCCATGAAATTATTTCAATCTACAAATTTCTTTTTGCCAGTTTAGAGATTATTAGCAATGCTTACTATCCAGTGATTGAAGAGATGGATAAAAGTAAGGATGAAATCAGTGCACTTCTTCGTCAAAAAACAACTAAAAAAAATCTTTTCGCCCTCTCTGATTTGGAAACTGGTATGGTTTACCTGACAGCAGCTGCTAAACAAAATCGTCTCCTCTTGGAACACATTCAAGGGCATGCACTTTATCGCAATCTTAATGAGGTGGAAAGAGAGCAGTTTGACGATGCCATGATTGAAGCCCATCAGTTGGTTTCAATGACAGATTTGATATCTCAAGTCTTGCAACAACTCTCAGCCTCTTACAACGACATCCTAAATAATAATCTAAATGATAATTTGACAACTTTGACCATTATCTCAGTCTTGCTAGCTATCCTTGCGGTTATTACAGGATTCTTCGGAATGAATGTTCCTTTACCGTTTACAGATGAACCAAATGCTTGGATTTATATTTTGATAGCTAATCTCATTTTATGGGCAGTCTTAGCCCAATGTTTAAAGAAAATTGCTAGAAATTAAAAAGAAAAGGAGCCAGAATGGCAATTGAAAACTACATGCCAGATTTTGCTGTGGAAGCGGTCTATGATCTGACAGTCCCAAGCCTGCAGGCGCAGGGGATCAAGGCTGTTTTGGTCGATTTGGATAATACCCTCATTGCTTGGAACAACCCTGATGGGACGCCAGAGATGAAGCAATGGCTACATGATCTCCGTGACGCGGGCATTCGCATCATCGTGGTCTCAAATAACACCAAAAAACGAGTTCAACGAGCAGTTGAGAAATTTGGGATTGATTACGTCTACTGGGCCTTGAAGCCTTTCACATTTGGGATTGACCGTGCCATGAAGGAATTCCACTATGAGAAAAATGAAGTGGTCATGGTAGGCGACCAGCTCATGACGGATATACGAGCAGCCCACCGTGCAGGTATTCGCTCGATCTTGGTCAAACCCTTGGTCCAACACGACTCCATCAAAACGCAAATTAACCGAGCTCGCGAGCGCCGTGTCATGCGTAAAATTACTGAAAAGTATGGACCGATTACATATAAAAAAGGAATTTAACTATGGAAGAAATTCTCTGTATTGGTTGTGGAGCAACCATTCAGACGACAGACAAGACTGGTCTTGGTTTCACTCCCCAGTCGGCACTTGAAAAAGGGTTGGAGACTGGAGAAGTTTATTGCCAACGTTGTTTCCGTCTCCGTCATTACAATGAAATCACGGATGTCCAGTTGACGGACGATGATTTCCTCAAACTCTTGCACGAGGTGGGAGACAGTGATGCCTTGGTAGTCAATGTCATTGATATCTTTGACTTCAATGGTTCTGTCATCCCAGGCTTGCCACGCTTTGTATCGGGCAATGATGTCCTCTTGGTCGGAAATAAAAAAGATATTCTGCCCAAGTCAGTTAAACCGAGCAAGATTAGCCAGTGGCTCATGGAGCGTGCCCACGAAGAAGGGCTTCGTCCAGTGGATGTCGTCCTAACTTCGGCACAAAACAAGCATGCCATTAAGGAAGTCATTGACAAGATTGAACACTATCGAAAGGGGCGCGATGTCTATGTCGTTGGGGTAACCAACGTTGGAAAATCAACTCTTATCAATGCTATTATCCAAGAAATCACTGGCGACCAAAATGTCATCACGACTTCGCGCTTCCCAGGGACAACCTTGGACAAGATTGAGATTCCGCTTGACGACGGATCTTATATCTACGATACACCAGGGATTATCCACCGCCACCAGATGGCCCACTACTTGACAGCTAAAAACCTCAAGTATGTCAGCCCTAAAAAGGAAATCAAGCCCAAAACCTATCAGCTTAACCCTGAGCAAACCCTGTTTTTAGGTGGTTTGGGACGCTTTGACTTCATTGCAGGTGAGAAGCAAGGTTTCACAGCCTTCTTTGACAATGAACTCAAACTCCACCGTACTAAGCTAGAAGGCGCTAGTGCCTTTTACGACAAGCACCTCGGAACCCTTCTCACACCGCCAAATAGCAAGGAAAAAGAAGATTTTCCAAAACTAGTCCAGCATGTCTTTACCATTAAGGACAAGACAGACCTGGTCATCTCAGGACTAGGCTGGATCCGCGTAACAGGCACCGCCAAAGTCGCCGTCTGGGCACCAGAAGGCGTCGCCGTCGTTACACGAAAAGCAATCATTTAAAATAAAATCGCTGAGCGAACAAAGTGAGCTCATACAGAGATAGTTATTGCCGTGGTGTGATTGTCAATCGTTAGATTGGCAAGGGGCACAATTGAGACCAAGGCTCAATTGTGAGGTCAGGAAATCCATTTTTCAAAGATGAGATCTTTGGAAAATTAGTTCCGACCGTCCCTCACCACTTAAAATAACTATCAAAAAACAAGGAAGAAAATTATGTCATTAACATCAAAACAACGTGCCTTCCTCAACAGCCAGGCACACACCCTCAAACCCATCATCCAAATCGGGAAAAATGGACTTAACGACCAAATCAAGACCAGCGTTCGTCAAGCTCTTGACGCCCGCGAATTGATTAAAGTTACACTCTTACAAAACACAGATGAAAATATCCATGAAGTAGCTGAAATCTTGGAAGAAGAAATCGGTGTGGATACTGTCCAAAAAATCGGACGCATCTTGATTTTGTATAAACAATCCAGCAAGAAAGAAAATCGCAAGATTTCTAAAAAAGTCAAAGAAATCTAAAACCCTACTCCAAACAACTGTTTTTACAGAGAATTAAAGGAAGACGAGCCTATGGCAATCGAATTATTGACTCCCTTTACCAAGGTAGAGTTGGAGCCAGAAATCAAGGAGAAAAAACGCAAACAAGTCGGGATTCTAGGAGGGAATTTTAATCCCGTTCACAATGCCCATCTTGTTGTGGCGGACCAAGTACGACAACAGTTAGGACTGGACCAGGTCCTGCTCATGCCCGAATACCAACCTCCTCATGTAGATAAAAAGGAAACCATCCCCGAGTGCCATCGGCTCAAGATGCTTGAGTTGGCGATTGAGGGGATTGAAGGCCTAGCCATTGAAACAATCGAGTTAGAGCGCAAGGGCATTTCCTACACCTACGACACCATGAAGATTTTGACCGAGCAACATCCAGATACGGATTATTACTTCATTATCGGTGCTGATATGGTGGACTATCTGCCTAAGTGGTACCGAATTGATGAGCTGGTCGACATGGTTCAGTTTGTAGGGGTTCAGCGCCCACGCTACAAGGCTGGGACTTCCTATCCAGTTATCTGGGTGGATGTGCCTCTCATGGACATCTCGTCCAGCATGGTGCGTGACTTCATTGCCCAAGGACGAACACCTAACTTTCTATTACCACAGTCAGTGCTAGACTACATCGAGAAGGAGGGGCTCTACTGATGACCTATCAAGACTATATCAACTGTTCCCGTGAGGTTTTGTTGGAAAGAATGGCAGAGCTTCTACCCGAGAAACGCCTAACCCACTGTCTAGGTGTAGAGCGTGCAGCTATAGAGTTAGCGGAGAGATTTGGAGTCGATACCGAGAAAGCTGGTCTAGCAGGTCTCCTTCATGACTATGCTAAAAAGTTGTCAGATCAGGAATTTCTAGACTTGATTGACCGTTATCAGCTAAATCCTGACCTCAAAAACTGGGGCAATAATGTCTGGCATGGCATGGTTGGTATCTACAAGATTCAGGAAGATTTGGATTTGCATGATCCAGAAATCTTGCGAGCTATTGAAATCCATACAGTCGGGGCTGACCAGATGACTGATCTTGATAAGGTTATATATGTCGCAGACTATATCGAGCATAATCGTGCCTTCCCTGGAGTGGACGAGGCACGTGAGATTGCTGAGCTATCGCTCAATAAGGCAGTGGCCTACGAAACAGCTCGTACCGTGGAGCATCTAGCTCATCAGGGATTCCCCATCTATCCCCAAACCCTTGAAACCTATAACGCCTTTGTGCACTATTTGAAAGAGGACTAAATGAACGAAAAAGAATTACTAGAACTAGTCGTGAAAGCGGCTGATGAGAAACGCGCGGAGGATATCCTCGCACTTGATGTACAGAATTTGACCAGCGTGACAGACTACTTTGTTATCACTAGCTCGATGAATAGCCGTCAGTTGGACGCTATCGCTGACAATATCCGTGAAAAAGTAGCTCAAGCAGGCTTTAAAGGCAGCCATGTCGAAGGCGATGCAGCTGGAGGCTGGGTGTTGTTGGACCTAGGCGGTGTCGTTGTGCATATCTTCTCAGAAGAAATGCGTGCCCACTATAACCTAGAAAAACTATGGCATGAGGCAGAGTCAGTAGATTTATCTGAAACTCTAGCGTAGAAGATGACTGGAACTTCGGATGGGAATTGCTTTGAAATTCGACAATGTATTGAGATTGTTCTTATTTTGAGTAGGAAGTGAGAGATTGCCGAGACTTTCCGTTGTGATAAAAGTTCTTGAAATATTAATGTTTCAAGAACTCGGGAGTTTTGAGACCTTAGGCTCAAAACTAAGTCTTGGAACTTCGAAGAAGGTCGCAGACGTCCGAAATCACCTAAGGAAAGTCTTAAAAAGGCTTTGTCTTCAATCGAACTCAGTTGCAGTCAACTGGGTTTATTTGCTTATTTTAGAAAATTGATGGAAAGGTGAGGGCGAGTGGTGTTTGCCATGGAGGCTCTTGGTATCATGATTATGGCAACTTATGAAACCTTTGCGGCTGTTTACGATGCTGTGATGGACGATAGTTTATACGATAAATGGACGGATTTTTCTCTGCGTCATTTGCCTAAGACCAAGGAGAGAAAAAAACTCTTGGAACTGGCTTGCGGGACAGGTATCCAGTCTGTGCGCTTTTCTCAGGCAGGTTTTGATGTGACAGGACTTGACTTGAGCGCGGATATGCTGAAGATTGCTGAAAAGAGAGCGACATCAGCCAAGCAAAAGATTAATTTTATTGAAGGCAATATGCTGGATTTATCCAAGGCAGGTAAATATGATTTTGTGACTTGCTACTCTGACTCTATCTGCTACATGCAGGATGAGGTGGAGGTAGGAGACGTCTTTAAGGAAGTGTGTAATGCCCTCAATGAAGACGGAGTTTTCATCTTTGATGTGCATTCGACCTACCAGACGGATGAGATTTTTCCAGGCTATTCTTACCATGAAAATGCGGAAGATTTTGCCATGCTTTGGGACACCTATGAGGACGAAGCTCCTCACTCCGTCGTGCATGAGTTGACCTTCTTTATCAAGGAGGCTGACGGTTCCTTTAGTCGCTACGACGAAGTGCATGAGGAGCGGACCTATGAGGTCTTGACCTATGATATTTTGCTGGAACAGGCTGGTTTCAAGTCTTTCAAACTCTATGCGGACTTTGAGGACAAGGAACCAACAGAAACCACTACCCGTTGGTTTTTTGTCGCGCAGAAGTAGGAGAACATCATGACCATCACAGGTATTATCGCGGAGTTCAATCCTTTTCATAATGGACATAAATACTTGCTTGAGCAGGCGAAGGGACTGAAAATCGTTGCCATGTCTGGGAATTTCATGCAGCGTGGAGAGCCTGCTATCGTGGACAAGTGGACACGGGCTCAGATGGCGCTTGAAAATGGCGCGGATCTGGTAGTGGAATTGCCATTTTTAGTCAGTGTTCAGGCGGCGGATTTCTTTGGTCAAGGGGCTGTGGATATCTTGGCTCGGTTAGGCATTGATAGGCTAGCTTTTGGAACAGAGGAGCTTCTGGATTACCAGAAAATTGCTGACTTATACACAGAGAAAGGTACCGAGATGGAGAAATTTGTGGAAAATCTGCCTGATTCCCTTTCCTATCCCCAGAAAACCCAAGCCATGTGGAAGGAGTTTGCTGGTCTTAATTTTTCAGGCAACACGCCTAATCATGTCCTAGCTCTTGCTTACGCCAAAGCCGTTGCAGGACGAAATATCAAGCTTGAGCCGCTTCAGCGTCAGGGAGCGGGTTACCATTCTATGGACAAGGAGGTGGACTTTGCTTCGGCTACAGCCCTCCGTCAGCACCAATCAGACAAAGATTTTTTAGAACGCTTTATGCCTTCTGTAGAGCTTTTTGAAAATGCTAGTAAGGCGAGCTGGGATGACTATTTTCCTTTGCTACGCTATCAAATCTTGTCAAATCCAGACCTAACCACCATCTATCAGGTCAATCAAGAAATGGCTGTGCGCATCAAGGATGCTATCAAAACAGCCCAGTCTGTGGAAGAATTGGTCGAGGCGGTTGCGACCAAACGCTACACCAAGGCGCGTGTCAGACGCCTCTTGACCTATATTTTGGTGCAGGCAAGAGAAAGCGACTTTCCAGAAGCTATCCATGTCCTTGGATTTACCGAAAAAGGCAGACAACATCTTAAGTCTCTGAAAGGGCAGATCCGTCTAGTCAACCGAATTGGCAAAGAACCTTGGGATGCTATGACTCAAAAGGCAGATCAGATCTACCGACTAGGACACCCAAGCATCGCAGAGCAGAATTTCGGCCGAGTGCCGATTAGAATGGAAATAAGTGAAAACTGAAGTGGGTGACATATAACGAAGCATAGAGGGAATCAGATTGATTCTCTCTTTTGTCATGTTTAAAGCTATGAAAATTCTGGTTTTGACATTGCCAAAGTTCTAACAATCAAAGGCATTTCGTTTAATGACTATGACAAGGTTGATAGTGGCTTCTCGTTTTGTATGAGAACAGGGTGTTCCAAAGCGCTAATAATCTTGTCCTCATCTGTATCTTTCGAAAACGTCTGAAAAACGATTAAAAGTATGGGATTTACAAAAGAAATGATCTCTTCTAATGATGGTTTGGTCATTTTTATTGGAAGTATTAATGGGCTTGATTTCGAAAATCGTAAGAGAATTTCAATAGTTTGAACTCTAAAAGCGAATTTTTAACAAAAATTAAGTGTTTTCATTTGTCATTTCGCATATAATTACTTGAAAAGGGCAATCCGTTTTGGTAAAATGATAAGTGGTGTATACTAGATAAGAACGACTGGTATATTCCATATGGAATCTGCTTTTTCTGAGTCAAAGGGATAAAAACTGAAACTGACTGTGGCTTTTATTGACTTTGGTTTTGAGAGGCAGCGCAACTACGCTTTGTTAATGGTCATGAGGTTAACAAAGGGTCGCAATTGGATAAAAGAAAGGAATAGAATG
>CAJNCQ010000010.1:0-47542 GCA_905221265.1 bacterium
CGAACACAGCAGTTAAGCCCTAGAACGCCGGAAGTAGTTGGGGGTTGCCCCCTGTGAGATATGGAAGTCGCTTAGCTTTTATCCGCCATAGCTCAGTTGGTAGTAGCGCATGACTGTTAATCATGATGTCGTAGGTTCGAGTCCTACTGGCGGAGTCAGATAAAAAAAGAACACTATTTGTACTGACCCCCAAAAGTTGGACAAATAATTATTGAAAGGATTTAGTTCTGTATTGCACAGGGCTAAGTCCTTTTAGTTTGACTTTAATTCGTTTGTTGTTATAGTAATCAATGTAGTCCACAATAGCTTGTTCCAATTGATTAAGTGATTTAAATGTCTTCTCATATCCATAAAACATCTCCGATTTCAAAATGCCAAAGAAGGACTCCATCATACCGTTGTCTGGGCTGTTGCCCTTGCGCGACATAGATGCTTGAATTCCCTTACTCTGTAGAAACCGATGATAAGAATCGTGTTGGTATTGCCATCCTTGGTCACTATGGAGAATCGTATTTTCGTAGTGTTTCTCTGTGAATGCCTGTTCCAACATGGTTTTTACTTGTTCTAAGTTGGGCGAAGTAGAAAGATGATAAGCAATGATTTCGCTATTAAAACCATCTAAAACTGGCGATAAGTAGAGCTTTTGAGTACTTGCTGGAATGGCAAACTCAGTCACATCTGTATAGCACTTTTCCATTGGTTTGGCTGCTTCAAATTGGCGTTGAATGAGATTCTCTGCTTTCTTGCCAATCTCTCCTTGGTAGGAAGAATACTTCCGTTTTCGACGGATACGAGCCGTCAAACCAAGGACTTTCATCAGCCGTTGAATCTTTTTATGATTGATCGTATAACCACGATTCTTCATTTCCAAAGTGATTCGACGATAGCCATAGTTGCCTTTATGTTCATTATAAATGGCCTGAATTTCGGTTTTAAGCTCTTTATCTTTATCAACCTCATCCAGTTGCTTCAACTGATAATAGTACGTTGAGCGAGGTAAACGAGCCACTTCAAGAAGTAAATCTAGTCGAAATCCTCCTGAAGCCATTTCTCTAACTGTCTCTGCTTTTCTCGCTCTAAGGCTTCGTCCCTTTCCTCTAACTCTTTTAACTTTTTTAGGTAAGCCACCTCAGTCCGTAAGCGTTCATTCTCCTCTTGGAGTCGCTCTAGTTCTGTCATTTCTTCCCAAGTTTTCTTCCGTTTACGTCCCATTTTAGGTACTCTCCCTCTTGTTTTCTCAACAATAGTATACGCGTTTTTCCTGTATTGTGCTAGCCAGTTAAGAAGTATCGTACGACTTGGGAGTCCGTATTCAAGAGAAACTCTATCTTTAGTCCAGCCTTCATGTAAGACTTTATTAATCATTTCTTGTTTTAAATCAGGAGAATAGTAACGATTTTTTCCTTTTTTGACGAACTCTATTCCGTAACGATCAATCAATTTAATCATGTACCTAATATTAGAATTATTTATCCCAAATTTATTTGAAAGCTTCTCTAAGCTATATCCTTGTTTTCTAAGTTCATAGATCTGAACTTTATCTTCATAACTCAATTTCATAATAAAAACACCCCAAAAGTTAGATTTTTTTCTGTCTAACTTTTGGTGAACGGTTCATAGACGGGTAGTTATGATTTTATAAATGAAGTAAACTTCTCAAAATTCAAAACTTAATTTTGGCATCTATAATTACCTTTATATTTTATTTTTAGTTCGTTTAGCTTTAAATTCTTCTTTTATAGGATTTGAAGCTTTTTTAGTTCGTTTTTCTGTTAGACTAGTGTTAATAATAAGAAAGGGATTTTTTATATGCTTCAAAAATTTTATGAACGAGCATTTGTCTTTTTGAAACTAGTTGAACAAGAATATGCTTCTTTATGTCAGAGTTGTGCTGAGTGGGAATCACTTCATCTTCGTTTTTTACTTTATTACTTGATAAGATTTAGAGTTAAAAGCGATAAAGAGTTTTGTTTATATCATTTTCAGACGGCCTATCGCTTGTATCTAGATAAATTCTTGCTAGAGGGTACTGCTCTAAACTAGTGATATTCATATATATAATTTATCACGAACAATAATGAGCATTGAATTTATGATTTTAAGGATTTTATTTAAAATATAGGGTTTTGAATTTTGTTATTTACAGAAATTCCAAATCTTTTCTACTGTTTCTTCTTGATAAAAAAGTGTTTTTTTCTTATAATAAATTGTAAGATATAATTGCAGGTGAGACTCCTGCCATGTATATGAGAAAGGACGAGCTACTAGTAGCTCAGACGAATTTTATTATGACTTCAGTTGTTGTTGTAGGTACCCAGTGGGGTGATGAAGGTAAAGGGAAAATTACAGATTTTCTTTCAGCCAATGCAGAGGTAATTGCTCGTTATCAAGGTGGTGATAATGCTGGTCACACGATTGTGATTGATGGTAAGAAATTTAAGTTGCACTTGATTCCATCTGGAATTTTCTTTCCTGAAAAAATCTCTGTTATTGGGAATGGGATGGTCGTGAACCCAAAATCTCTTGTGAAAGAGTTGAGCTATCTTCATGAGGAAGGTGTGACAACTGACAACTTGCGTATTTCTGATCGTGCACATGTTATTTTGCCTTATCATATTGAGTTGGATCGCTTGCAAGAAGAGGCTAAGGGTGACAATAAGATTGGTACTACAATCAAGGGAATCGGTCCAGCATATATGGACAAAGCTGCTCGTGTTGGGATTCGTATTGCGGATCTTTTGGATAAAGACATTTTTCGTGAGCGTTTAGAACGTAATCTGGCGGAAAAGAATCGTCTGTTTGAAAAATTATATGATAGCACGCCTATTTCAATTGATGATATTTTTGAAGAGTACTATGAGTATGGCCAACAAATCAAGCAGTATGTGACAGATACATCCGTTATCTTGAACGATGCACTTGATAACGGTAAACGTGTACTTTTTGAAGGTGCACAAGGTGTCATGTTGGACATTGACCAAGGTACTTATCCATTTGTTACTTCTTCAAACCCTGTCGCTGGTGGTGTGACAATTGGGTCTGGTGTTGGCCCAAGTAAGATTGACAAGGTTGTAGGTGTATGTAAAGCCTACACAAGTCGTGTAGGAGACGGACCTTTCCCAACTGAATTGTTTGATGAAGTGGGAGATCGCATCCGTGAAGTAGGTCATGAATATGGTACAACAACTGGTCGTCCACGTCGTGTGGGTTGGTTTGACTCAGTTGTGATGCGCCATAGTCGCCGTGTATCTGGTATTACCAATCTTTCATTGAATTCTATTGATGTTTTGAGCGGTTTGGATACTGTGAAAATTTGTGTGGCCTATGATCTCGATGGTCAACGTATCGACCACTACCCAGCTAGTCTTGAACAGTTGAAACGTTGCAAACCTATCTACGAGGAATTGCCTGGTTGGTCAGAAGACATTACTGGAGTTCGTAATTTGGAAGATCTTCCTGAAAATGCGCGTAACTATGTTCGTCGTGTGAGCGAGTTGGTTGGGGTTCGTATTTCTACTTTCTCAGTAGGTCCTGGTCGTGAACAAACCAATATTTTAGAAAGTGTTTGGTCATAGGAGATTTTTAAGATTAATTTAAGACAGGGCGGGTATACTATAGATAGTTACAAGAAGACCTCCTAACTTGTTGTAACAAATATCCTAAACTTTTCTTTTTCATAATAATCTCCCTATTAAGTCACCGCATTGGGTGGCTTTTTTTGTGTTGGGAATCATGATATAATAATAAAACGACAAGTAGGAAAAGAGAAAAACGATGAATTATACAGTTGAAGAAAAAGAATCCTTTATGAGAGAGGCTTTGAGAGAGGCTGAGATTGCCCTAGAACACGATGAAATTCCAATTGGTTGTGTCATTGTCAAGAATGGAGAAATCATTGGTCGGGGGCATAATGCGCGCGAGGAGTTGCAACGGGCGGTTATGCATGCAGAAATCATGGCCATAGAAAATGCGAATGCAAGTGAAGAGAGTTGGCGTCTGCTTGATTGTACGTTGTTTGTGACCATTGAGCCTTGTGTTATGTGTAGTGGGGCGATTGGACTTGCCCGTATTCCAAATGTAGTTTACGGGGCTAAAAACCAGAAATTTGGTGCTGCTGGTAGTTTGTACGATATTTTGACAGATGAGCGTCTCAATCATCGTGTAGAGGTAGAAACGGGAATTTTGGAAGATGACTGTGCAGCGATTATGCAGGACTTTTTCCGAAATCGACGGAAAAAATAATTTCTCTTTAAAAACCGATGGGAATGTGGTATAATAAATAGTGGAGCAACAGTTCTGCGTGAAGCGGGTCAGGGGAGGAATCCAGCAGCCCTAAGCGATGTGAATTGTGTGCTCTTTTTTCGTGCTTTTTTCGAATAAATAAGATAAAATAGCCTAGAATAAATGATTATAGAAAAGAGAAAAATATGAAAATTCGTGGTTTTGAATTGGTTTCGAGTTTTACAGACGAAAATTTATTGCCGAAACGAGAGACAGCTCACGCGGCTGGTTATGATTTAAAGGTTGCTGTGCGTACGGTTATTTCGCCAGAAGAGATTGTTTTGGTTCCGACAGGTGTTAAGGCCTATATGCAGCCGACAGAAGTGCTCTATCTCTATGACCGTTCATCAAACCCTCGCAAGAAGGGCTTAGTCTTGATTAACTCGGTTGGGGTCATTGATGGGGATTATTATGGAAATCCTGGGAATGAAGGCCATATCTTTGCTCAGATGAAAAACATTACTGACCAAGAAGTGATTCTCGAAGTTGGGGAACGTGTGGTTCAGGCTGTCTTTGCCCCTTTCTTAATTGCGGATGGAGACGAGGCAGACGGTGTTCGGACAGGTGGATTTGGATCAACAGGGCACTAAGATGAAGATTATCTTTGTACGTCATGGGGAGCCAGATTACCGTGAGTTAGAGGAACGTTCTTATACAGGTTTTGGGATGGATTTAGCACCTTTATCTGTGAAAGGACGGCAACAAGATCAGGAACTTTGGCAGAATCCTTTGCTACAATCAGCTAACCTACTAGTGACTTCAGCAGTAACGAGAGCTTTAGAAACGGCTTTTTATGTAGCTTGTGCTACTGGACTTCCTTTGAGAGTGGAGCCTATGTTACACGAATGGCAGGTTTATGAAACAGGTATAGAGAACTTTGAAAGAGCTAGATGTCTGTTTTTAGAAAACAAGGGGAAGTTGCTTCCTAATAGTTCTATTCAATATGAGACAGCTACGGAGATGAAGTCTCGATTTCTAGAATCTATGGCTAAGTATCGAGATTACCAGACCGTGATAGTGGTAACTCACAACATGCTCATACGTCAATTTGTGCCAAATGAGAAGATTGATTTTTGCCAAGTGATTGAGTGTGAGATAGAGATTTAGAAAGAGGTTTATTATCGCAAAGAAAAAAGCGACATTTGTATGTCAAAATTGTGGGTATAATTCCCCTAAATATCTGGGACGTTGTCCCAACTGTGGGTCTTGGTCTTCTTTTGTAGAAGAGGTTGAGGTTGCCGAGGTCAAGAATGCACGTGTATCCTTGACAGGGGAGAAAACCAAGCCCATGAAACTGGCTGAAGTAACGTCTATCAATGTCAATCGAACCAAGACCGAGATGGAGGAATTTAACCGTGTACTTGGAGGCGGAGTGGTACCAGGAAGTCTCGTACTCATCGGTGGGGATCCAGGAATTGGGAAATCAACCCTTCTCCTACAGGTCTCGACCCAGTTGTCTCAAGTGGGTACGGTTCTCTACGTCAGTGGGGAGGAGTCTGCTCAGCAGATTAAGTTACGAGCAGAGCGCTTGGGAGATATCGATAGCGAGTTTTATCTCTATGCCGAGACCAATATGCAGAGTGTTCGCGCAGAAGTAGAAAGAATTCAGCCAGACTTCCTCATTATTGACTCCATCCAGACTATTATGTCTCCTGAAATTTCAGGAGTACAGGGGTCTGTTTCTCAGGTGCGTGAGGTGACGGCTGAGCTTATGCAACTGGCTAAGACTAATAACATTGCCATTTTTATCGTAGGGCATGTGACTAAGGAAGGAACCTTGGCTGGTCCGCGTATGTTGGAGCATATGGTAGATACGGTGCTTTACTTTGAAGGGGAACGCCACCATACCTTCCGTATTTTGAGGGCAGTTAAAAACCGTTTTGGTTCCACTAATGAGATTGGCATCTTTGAGATGCAGTCGGGTGGCTTGGTTGAGGTCCTCAATCCGAGTCAAGTTTTCCTAGAGGAGCGTTTGGATGGGGCGACTGGTTCGTCAATTGTTGTGACCATGGAAGGAACCCGTCCGATTTTGGCGGAGGTACAGGCCTTGGTGACACCGACAATGTTTGGAAATGCTAAGCGCACAACGACAGGACTTGATTTCAATCGTGCTAGTCTGATTATGGCTGTTTTGGAAAAACGGGCAGGGCTTCTCTTGCAAAATCAGGATGCCTATCTCAAATCTGCTGGTGGGGTCAAATTGGATGAGCCTGCCATTGACTTAGCCGTTGCAGTGGCTATTGCCTCTAGTTACAAGGACAAGCCTACCAATCCTCAGGAATGTTTTGTGGGTGAACTGGGCTTGACCGGAGAAATTCGGCGCGTGAATCGTATCGAGCAACGCATCAATGAAGCGGCTAAGCTTGGATTTACAAAAATCTATGTACCCAAGAATTCCTTGACAGGAATCACTCCACCCAAGGAAATTGAGGTCATTGGTGTGACGACCATTCAGGAAGTTTTGAAAAAGGTCTTTGCTTAATCTGTGACAAATTCTCTTAAAAATGATAAGATAGGAGAAATGTTTGATGATCAAATTTTTAAGGGGGAAATCGTGTCGTATTTTGAACAGTTTATGCAAGCCAATCAGGCTTATGTTGCCCTTCATGGGAAATTAAATCTGCCACTTAAGCCGAAAACAAGAGTAGCAATCGTGACCTGCATGGACTCACGGCTACACGTCGCGCAAGCTTTAGGTTTAGCACTTGGAGATGCCCATATCTTGCGGAATGCGGGTGGTCGAGTAACTGAGGACATGATTCGTTCACTGGTGATTTCCCAGCAACAAATGGGGACAAGAGAAATCGTGGTGCTTCACCATACAGACTGTGGAGCTCAAACTTTTCAAAATGAAAGTTTTCATGAACATTTGAAACACGAGCTCGGAGTTGATGTGTCTGATCAAGATTTTTTACCATTCCAGGATGTTGAAGAGAGTGTGAGAGAGGACATGCAGTTGCTTCGAGAATCTCCACTGATTCCTGATGATGTGGTTATTTCAGGTGCTGTCTATGATGTGGATACAGGAAGTATGAGAGAAGTATACTAACTTTGTCTCGAAAAAATTTCATCCTAGCATAAAATCGATTGTTAAAATGTAGGATTTTTAGTTTTAATATAGCTAATATAAAATAGTATAAAACAAGGGTATAAATGTTTGCTCTTGTTTTATTTTTGATTGAAAAATAAAGGAAAAAGCGCTACAATGGTAAATGGAAAATGTTGTGTAAAAAACAAGTGATACATAAATACCGGAGGAAATCATGTCTTTTTCTGATTTAAAGCTGTTTGCCCTTTCTTCTAATAGAGAATTGGCAGAGCGTGTGGCGCAAGAGATTGGGATAGAGTTGGGGAAATCGACTGTTCGCCAATTTTCAGATGGGGAGATTCAAGTCAACATCGAAGAATCAATCCGTGGAAAACACGTCTTTATCCTACAATCAACGAGCTCACCTGTAAATGACAATCTGCTCGAAATTTTGATCATGGTAGATGCCTTGAAGCGTGCTAGTGCAGAATCTGTCAATGTTGTTATGCCTTACTATGGCTATGCACGTCAGGATAGAAAAGCGCGCGCGCGTGAGCCAATCACTTCAAAACTCGTTGCCAACATGTTGGAAGTTGCTGGCGTAGATCGTTTGTTGACGATTGATTTGCATGCTGCACAGATTCAGGGATTCTTTGATATTCCTGTAGATCACTTGATGGGTGCTCCATTGATTGCGGACTATTTTGAACGTCGTGGCATGGTCGGCTCTGACTACGTGGTTGTCAGTCCAGACCATGGTGGGGTGACTCGTGCTCGTAAATTGGCAGAGTTTTTGAAAACTCCGATTGCGATTATTGACAAACGTCGCAGTGTAGACAAGATGAATACCAGCGAAGTGATGAACATTATCGGTAAGGTAGAAGGTAAGACTTGTATCTTGATTGACGACATGATCGATACAGCTGGAACCATCTGTCATGCGGCGGATGCTCTTGCTGAAGCAGGTGCGGTTGAAGTTTACGCAAGCTGTACGCACCCAGTTCTTTCAGGACCGGCTATGGATAATATCCAAAAATCAGCTATTAAGAAATTAGTTGTTTTGGATACCATCTACCTACCAGAAGAGCGTTTGATTGATAAGATTGAACAAATTTCGATTGCTCATCTTCTGGGCGATGCTATTATCCGTATCCACGAAAAACGTCCTCTTTCTCCTTTGTTTAGCATTGAGAAAAAGATTTAATCTTTCACTTGAAGTAGACAGAACTCCTAGCAGGTTTCTTTTCTTGCTAGGAGATTTTTATAGTCAAAATCTGCAAGCCTTTTCAAAATATGCTATACTGAGAAAAAAGGAGGATTTCTATGAGTCAAGAATTTATCAATCCAAGTGATGGTGTGATTCGTCAGTATCTTGCAACCAGTAAAACGTTAGCGGTAGTGGGCTTGTCCGACCGCGAGGAAACAACCAGCAATCGAGTGACCAAGGAAATGCAGGCTCGAGGCTATAAAATTATCCCAGTCAATCCCAAGGCTGCAGGTGGGGAAATCTTGGGTGAAAAGGCTTATGCGAGTCTAGCTGAGATTCCTTTTCCTGTAGATATTGTCAATGTTTACCGTCGCAGCGAGTTTCTGCCAGATGTGGCGCGTGATTTTCTCAAGGCTGATGCCAAGATTTTCTGGGCGCAATTAGGGCTTGAAAATCTAGAAGCGGAAGAAATCTTACGTGCTGGAGGATGCGATGACATCGTGATGAATCGCTGTATTAAGAGAGAACATACTCGCTTAATTCTTGAACAATAAAAAGGTAGCCATGGGCTACCTTTTTGTATTATAAAGTACCAATCAATGCTTGCATACCAAGACTGGTGAGGATGATGGCAATCCAGCAAAGTGCTCCAAGAAGAATGGATTTACCGCTGGATTTGACCATGGCAATCAGATTGGTTTTGAGACCGATGGCACTCATGGCCATGATAATGAGGAATTTGGAGAGTTGTTTGAGAGGGGTGAAGAAGCTACTAGACACACCGAGAGAGGTGAGAAGAGTCGTTAGGAGAGAAGCCAGGATAAAATAAAGGATAAAAAGTGGGAAAACTTTTTTCAGTTGTACGTCTTGTTTATTTTCTTGCTGGCGGCTTTGCCAGTAGGAGAGAAAGAGCGTGATGGGAATGATAGCTAGGGTGCGTGTGAGTTTCACAATGGTTGCGGACTCAAGGGTATTGGTCTGGTAAAGACTGTCCCAGGAACTGGCGGTAGCCGTCACAGAAGAAGTATCATTGACTGCAGTTCCTGCAAAGAGGGCGAAGCCATCATTGGATAGGTGAAGCCAGGTTCCTAGGGTTGGAAAGATGAGCGCAGCCAAGACATTGAAGAAAAAGATAACGGAAATGGCTTGGGCTACTTCTTTTTCCTTGGCATGGATAACGGGCGCTGTCGCAGCAATGGCAGAACCACCACAGATAGAAGAACCCACTCCAATCAAGGTAGCTAGTTTTGTGTCTAGTGCAAAGAAACGCTGGAAGAGGTAGGCGACGATTAAGGAAATCGAAATGGTGGAAAGGATGACAGGGAGTGAAGTTTGTCCAACTGCAAAGACTTGCGAGATATTGAGACCAAAACCGAGTAAGATAACAGCATACTGGAGCAATTTCTTGGAACTAAAGGTCAAACCTGCGTCTAGTTGTTTGTAGGGTGAGAGCCAGGGGTGGAGGAGCATTCCAGCAAAAATTGCAAAGACAGGTGCACCCACGACGGGGAAAAATCCTCCCAGGAACCAAGATACGATAGAAATGAGAAGGCAGGCCAAGATTCCTGCTCCATTTTTTGATAAAAATGACATATAAACCTCCGAAAATAAGCACTTATTATTATAGTCCTGTCGAGAAGAAAAGTAAAACAGAAAGTGAAAAATGCGGGTTTCAGATGGATTTTGCGGTCAGGGAGCTTTTGTAGTATAATAGTACTATGTTCTGTAAGCAAGGGGGATATCTATGGACTTAACCAAGCGCTTTAATAAACAGTTAGATAAGATTCAAGTTTCCTTGATCCGCCAGTTTGACCAGGCTATTTCAGAGATTCCTGGGGTCTTGCGTTTGACCTTGGGGGAGCCTGATTTTATAACGCCAGATCATGTCAAGGAGGCAGCCAAGCGAGCCATTGACCAGAACCAATCCTACTATACAGGGATGAGCGGTTTACTTACCTTGCGCCAGGCTGCTAGCGACTTTGTAAAAGAGAAATACCAGCTAGATTATAATCCTGAAAATGAAATTTTGGTTACAATTGGGGCGACAGAGGCTTTATCTGCTACTTTGACGGCTATTTTGGAAGAGGGAGATAAGGTGCTCTTGCCAGCTCCTGCCTATCCAGGTTATGAACCAATTGTCAATCTGGTTGGGGCAGAGATTGTCGAGATTGATACAACTGAAAATGGTTTTGTCTTGGCTCCTGAGATGTTGGAAAAGGCCATTTTGGAGCAAGGGGACAAGCTCAAAGCAGTTATTCTCAACTATCCAGCCAATCCGACAGGAATTACCTATAGTCGGGAGCAGTTGGAAGCCTTGGCAGACGTTTTACGCAAGTATGAGATTTTTGTTGTCTGTGATGAGGTTTACTCAGAATTAACCTATACAGGCGAAGCCCATGTATCTCTGGGAACTATGCTGAGAGACCAGGCTATTATTATCAATGGCTTGTCTAAATCGCATGCAATGACTGGTTGGCGTTTAGGCTTTATCTTTGCTCCTGCAGATTTCACAGCTCAGTTAATCAAGAGTCACCAGTATTTGGTTACTGCTGCAAATACTATGGCTCAGCATGCTGCGGTAGAAGCCTTGACCGCTGGTAAAAACGATGCGGAGCCTATGAAGAAGGAGTACATCCAGCGTCGAGATTATATCATCGAAAAGATGACAGCTCTTGGTTTTGAGATTATCAAACCAAACGGTGCCTTCTATATCTTTGCTAAGATTCCAGCGGGCTACAATCAAGGCTCCTTTGCTTTTCTGAAGGATTTTGCTCAGAAGAAGGCCGTTGCCTTTATCCCTGGCGCAGCCTTTGGTTCCTACGGAGAAGGCTATGTTCGCCTATCTTATGCAGCTAGCATGGAGACTATCAAAGAGGCCATGAAACGACTTGAGGAGTACATGAGAGAAGCATGATTCAGTCTATCACGAGTCAAGGTCTCGTACTCTACAATCGTAACTTTCGTGAGGATGACAAGCTAGTCAAAATTTTTACCGATCAGGCGGGCAAGCGCATGTTTTTCGTCAAACACGCTGGCCAGTCCAAACTAGCTCCGGTTATTCAGCCCTTGGTGTTGGCACGATTTCTCTTGCGAATCAATGATGACGGGCTTAGCTACATCGAGGACTACCATGAGGTGATGACCTTTCCCAAGATTAATAGTGATCTCTTTGTCATGGCCTATGCAACCTATGTGGCTGCTCTTGCAGATGCTAGTTTGCAGGATAATCAGCAGGATGCTCCCTTGTTTGCTTTCTTGAGGAAGACTCTGGAGTTGATGGAAGCAGGCATAGATTATCAGGTTTTGACCAATATTTTTGAAATTCAAATCTTGACTCGATTTGGAATCAGCCTTAATTTTAATGAGTGTGTCTTTTGCCATCGGGTCGGTCAGGCCTTTGACTTTTCTTTTAAATATGGAGCCTGCCTCTGCCCAGAGCATTATCATGAAGATGAGAGACGTTGTCATCTAAATCCCAATATCCCTTATCTGCTCAATCAATTTCAAGCTATTGATTTTGAAACCTTGGAGACTATTTCGCTCAAGCCTGAAATCAAGCAAGACTTGCGCAAGTTTATAGACCAAATCTACGAAGAGTATGTTGGAATTCACCTAAAATCAAAGAAATTTATTGATTCCCTAGCAGACTGGGGACAATTACTAAAAGAGGAAGACAAATGAAAAAAATCGCAGTAGATGCTATGGGGGGCGATTATGCACCTCAAGCCATCGTTGAGGGTGTTAATCAAGCCCTAGCTGACTTTTCAGATATTGAGATTCAACTCTATGGAGATGAAAGCAAGATCAAGCAATATCTAACAGCGACAGAGCGTATCAGTATTATCCATACGGATGAGAAAATTAACTCAGACGATGAGCCGACAAAAGCTATCCGTAAAAAGAAAAATGCCAGCATGGTATTAGCAGCCAAGGCAGTCAAGGAGGGAGAAGCAGACGCTGTCCTCTCAGCTGGGAATACAGGTGCCTTGTTGGCTGCAGGATTCTTCATTGTGGGTCGTATCAAGAATATCGATCGTCCTGGACTCATGTCGACCTTGCCGACCATTGATGGCAAAGGGTTTGACATGCTAGATCTCGGTGCCAATGCAGAAAATACAGCCCACCATCTGCACCAATACGCTGTTTTGGGTTCCTTTTATGCGAAAAATGTTCGTGGGATTTCGAGACCACGTGTTGGTTTGCTCAACAATGGAACAGAAAGTAGCAAGGGGGATCCCCTTCGTAAGGAAACCTACGCCTTGCTAGCAGCGGATGAAAGCTTGAATTTTGTCGGAAACGTGGAAGCGCGTGATTTGATGAATGGCGTTGCGGATGTTGTTGTGGCAGATGGTTTCACGGGAAACGCTGTGCTCAAATCTATTGAAGGGACAGCCATGGGTATCATGGGCTTGCTTAAGACAGCTATCACAGGTGGTGGTCTTCGAGCGAAACTAGGTGCTCTTCTTCTCAAGGATAGTCTTAGAGATTTGAAAAAGCAACTCAACTATTCAGATGTTGGTGGAGCGGTCTTGTTTGGTGTCAAAGCACCGGTTGTCAAGACTCATGGCTCAAGTGATGCCAAGGCTGTGTATAGTACGATTCGCCAGATTCGTACTATGCTAGAAACAGACGTAGTTGCCCAGACTGCGCGTGAATTTTCAGGAGAATAAAAAAGATGACAGAAAAAGAAATTTTTGACCGTATTGTAACCATTATCCAAGAGCGACAGGGAGAGGACTTTGTCGTAACAGATGCCTTAAGTTTGAAAGACGATCTAGATGCGGACTCAGTGGACTTGATGGAGTTCGTCTTGACACTAGAAGATGAATTCGGAATTGAAATCAGTGATGAGGAAATTGACCAACTGCAAAGTGTAGCAGATGTGGTCAGAACTATTAAAGGTAAGATATAGCAAAAAGCAACATGCAAGTCATGTTGTTTTTTTGTTTGCAGAAAAAAGAAAAATGTTAAAATTTTTTGTAGAGATTGCGAATAAAGAGATAAGAAAGAAAAAAGGAGGAACGTTTATGTACGTGACCAGTTTTTATCCGTGGTTCATTAAGTGGTTTTTAAAATAAAAATGAATGAATTGTTCATTTTCGAATTGTTTTTCGAATAGATAGGTAAGAAGAAAAGGAAGGAGAGAAAAAATGATTTCAGTTATTTTTCCAATCTGGATTTTAAAATGGTTTAAAGCCTAGAAACCGTAAACTAAAAAATAGAAATAAAGGAGAAAACAAATGACAAATTTTGACAAAATGGAACAGAACTTTGTAGCTCTTACAGAAGAAGAGTTGATGGATGTGGATGGGGGTTCTGTTACAGCTGTGGTAGTAGGAGGCATCTTACTTATTGGCGGTATTGCTTGGGGATACTTTATGTGATAATAGGAGGATAAAATGAATATGAATAATTTAAATAATTGGACAGAGTTGACAGAAGACGAATTGATGAATACTGATGGAGGCGTGATTACAATAGCTACGATTGCTGGAGGAGTAGCAATTTTCCTTGGTGGTCGATTAATTGGTCAAGATTTAAAACGTAAATTTGGATAAAAGTAGACTTGTATGAAAAATCTAAAAAATGTAATAGGTGTGCTTTTAATCATTTTTGGAGCACTCTGTGTGCTGGGTGATTTAAATGTAATTCCCTTTAAAGTTGATCAGTATGTAGGCTCAGAATTATGGATTCCAATCCTTATTTTAATGATGAGTTATTTGGATTCAGGTAAAGACAAGGTTTAAAGAGAACTATTGTTAGTGTGTGGCAAATACTATTGAATAGTCATCTTTTAGTTACTACCAATAAAAAATGGAGAAATAAATGAAGATTTCAGAAGAATTTTCAGTAATTATTATATCAGCTTCAGGAATAGTAGGGCTTTTGGTTGGAGTAGCTATTGGATTAGCCAGTATTATTTAAAAAGGAGAGAGAAAAATGAAAAATTTGACATCATGACAGAAGTAGACTTATCTGTCACTGAGGGAGGCTTCATTGTTACTACTTCCACAGCAATAGCTTGGGGTGTATTAGGAGTAGCTTCTTATATGTATGGGCGTTATCTAGGAAGTAGACGCTAAGCTAAAAATTTGGGATAAAGTATGTAGGGAAATTAACCATGAATCACAACCTTAATCTCAATACATTGTTACCTAAACTAGCCACTATAGTTCCTTTGTTAGGAATAGGTTTTAATCTCGCGCTTCATGTGATTCGTACAGGTTCATTAGTATCCTTTGATTGGCAATGGACTTTAGTTGGTTTGCTTGCTTCGGGCTATTTTGGTATTTTTTGCAAAGATTTGGCAAAAGATAATCAAAACCATAAATGATGAATCTGAATGAAAAGGATTTTGTGCATGTAAATGGCGGAGTTTTTCCACCTTTCTTATCAGGAAAATAGGAGTCTAATATGAAACAATTCTTATTAGGATTTGCTGAGGGGTATTTTATCGTATCGCTTATTATCTACATCGCAACGTATTTGATTTTGAAAAATCCAATCAATACCTTGTTTTATCCAGAAACCTATCCGATTCTGCTTGGGTTGTTTTATGTAGGATACAAGTACAAAACAAAAGAAAGCAAGATTGGAAATTGATGGACCATCAGATTGGAGTTTGGGATGAAAGTTGTTCAATTACTACGCAAAGCTTGGCTAGAGACCACTGTATTATTTAGCTCGATGGCTTATCTAATTATTAGAATCGTAGCTGATGTAAACAAAATAAATCTACCTACATGGTTTGAATATTTTGATATACCTACGATTTCATTATTCTTGATGACCTTTATCTTACTTTATAGAAGTGAAGAAAAAGATAACAAACGATGACAACATGAGTCTGATCTCTGTAGCTCCAGCATAAAATAAATCTTGGAGTGTTAGACCAATGAACCATAATCTGCATTTAGTGAGGAAGGTGTCCGTATGTTAAAAAAGAAGTGATCTTATTAGGGGGTCTTCTACTAGTACGCATTGTACTTTCTATCCTTCAAGTTTTAATGGACTATAGGCTATTACCAGGGAAGTATAGTGTAAATTTCATGGAAGTCTCAGACTTATTCTCTTATCCCCTACTTCTTTTAATCATTTACATAGCGGTAAAATACCATACTATTCTCAAAAGAGAAAGTAAAGAAAGTAATGAGAACCGAAATGAATAAGATTTTAAAATCCTTCATTGTATTTATTTTTCTATTTTTAATGAATATTCTCATCTTTACGATACTAGCAACTCTTGGTTTCCAGGTAACAATGAGTGAAAGTAGTTATCTCGTGCCCCCTGTGTTTGCTTTTATCGTTTTATACACCATTCACAAAAGAAGTGGGAAAGGTAAGAAATCTGTGTAATTGAATGATCTAGGCAGGACTCTTGTTCTGCCTATTTTCTTTGACAAAAAGTGCTGTTCAGGTATGAATATTGTTTTTTCAGAAATAATTTTCCGATTTCTTCTTTGTTTGGTTAAAATAATCTTACAAAGTTTTTTAAGAGATTGTTAGAAAAAAGGAGATGGATATGAAATTTGGGAAAAGACACTATCGCCCCCAGGTGGATCAGATGGATTGTGGCGTGGCTTCCTTGGCTATGGTCTTTGGCTACTATGGTAGTTATTACTCCTTGGCCCATCTACGAGAGTTAGCTAAGACGACCATGGATGGGACGACGGCTTTGGGCTTGGTCAAGGTGGCAGAGGAGATTGGCTTTGAGACGCGGGCTATCAAAGCGGATATGACGCTCTTTGACTTGCCAGATTTGACCTTTCCTTTTGTGGCTCATGTGCTCAAGGAAGGCAAATTGCTCCACTACTATGTGGTGGTAGGTCAGGATAAAAAGTCCATTCATATCGCTGATCCAGATCCTAGTGTCCAGCTGACTAAGGTTTCCCGTGAGCGATTTGCGCAAGAGTGGACAGGGATCAGTCTCTTTATGGCACCATCTCCGGACTATAAACCTCATAAGGAGAAAAAACAGGGACTCCTATCCTTCTTGCCCATCTTATTCAAACAGCGTGGCTTAATTACCAATATCGTCCTAGCGACACTCTTGGTAACCCTGATTAACATTGTGGGTTCTTATTATCTGCAGTCTATCATTGATACCTATGTACCAGACCAGATGCGTTCGACCTTGGGTATCATCTCTATTGGGTTGGTTATCGTCTATATCCTCCAGCAGATTTTGTCTTATGCTCAGGAATATCTCTTGCTGGTCCTTGGACAACGCCTGTCAATTGATGTGATTTTGTCCTACATCAAGCATGTTTTTCACCTGCCGATGTCCTTTTTTGCGACACGTCGGACAGGAGAAATCGTTTCTCGTTTTACAGATGCCAATAGTATCATTGATGCGCTGGCGTCGACTATTCTGTCAATCTTTTTGGATGTGTCGACGATTTTGATTATTTCGCTTGTCTTGTTTTCACAAAATATGACACTCTTTTTCATTAGTCTACTTGCGCTTCCCATCTATACAGTGATTATCTTTGCCTTTATGAAGCCGTTTGAAAAGATGAATCGGGATACCATGGAAGCTAATGCGGTTCTGTCTTCTTCTATCATTGAGGACATCAACGGTATTGAGACTATTAAGTCTTTGACCAGTGAAAGTTCGCGCTATCAAAAGATTGACAAGGAATTTGTGGCTTATCTGAAAAAATCTTTTACCTATAGTCGGGCAGAAAGCCAGCAAAAGGCTCTGAAAAAACTTGCCCAGCTCCTGCTCAATATTGCTGTTCTCTGGATGGGAGCTATTCTCGTCATGGATGGGAAAATGAGTTTGGGCCAGCTGATCACTTATAATACCCTGCTTGTTTACTTTACCAATCCTTTGGAAAATATCATCAACCTGCAAACCAAACTTCAGACAGCGCAGGTTGCCAATAATCGCTTAAATGAGGTTTATCTAGTAGCTTCGGAGTTTGAGGAGAAGAAAACGGTCGAAGATTTGGGTATGATGAAAGGAGATATGACTTTCAATCAGGTTCACTACAAGTATGGCTACGGTCGAGATGTTTTGTCGGATATCAATTTGACCATTCCGCAAGGTTCTAAAGTGGCTTTCGTGGGAATTTCAGGATCAGGCAAGACAACTTTGGCCAAGATGATGGTTAATTTTTACGACCCAAGTCAGGGGGAGATTAGTCTGGGTGGTGTCAATCTCAATCAGATTGATAAAAAGGCCCTGCGCCAGTACATCAACTATCTGCCTCAACAGCCCTATGTCTTTAACGGAACGATTTTGGAGAATCTTCTCCTTGGGGCCAAGGAGGGGACGACTCAAGAGGATATCTTACGGGCGGTCGAATTGGCAGAGATTCGGGAGGACATTGAGCGTATGCCCCTGAATTACCAGACGGAATTGACTTCGGATGGGGCAGGTATTTCAGGTGGGCAACGGCAGCGAATCGCTCTGGCGCGTGCTCTCTTGACGGATGCACCTGTCTTGATATTGGATGAGGCGACCAGCAGTCTGGATATCTTGACAGAGAAGCGAATTGTTGATAATCTCATGGCTTTAGACAAGACCTTGATTTTCATTGTCCACCGCTTGACCATTGCTGAGCGGACAGAAAAGGTTGTTGTTTTGGATCAGGGCAAGATTATCGAAGAAGGAAACCATGTAGACTTGCTTGCTCGAGGTGGATTTTACGCCCATTTGGTAAATAGCTAGAAAGAGGAGAAGATGCAACCAGAATTTTTAGAAAGTGCGGAGTTTTACCATCGTCGTTACCATAATTTTTCCAGTCGGGTGATTGTACCCATGTTTCTTCTGCTCGTGTTTTTACTTGGCTTTGCAGTTTTTGCAGAGAAGGAGATGAGTTTGTCTACCCGAGCTACTGTCGAACCTAGTCGGATCATTGCCAATATCCAATCGACTAGCAATCAACGCATTGTGGCCAATTATCTGGAAGAAAACAAGTTGGTCAAGCAAGGAGATCTGCTCGTTCAGTACCAGCAAGGGGCGGAGGCTGTTCAAGCTGAAGCATACGCCAGTCAATTGGAGATGTTAAAGGATCAAAAAAAGCAGTTGGGTTATTTGCAATCCAGTTTGAAAGAGGGGAGTGATCAATTTCCAGAGGCAGATAAGTTTGGTTACCAGGAGATGTTTCGGGACTATCTCAGCCAAGCGAATAGTCTTAGGAGTAATGTTTCTCAGCAAAATGCCAACATCTCCTCGCAGAATGCGGCAGCAAGTCAGAGTCAGGCCGAGATTGGCAATCTTATCAGCCAAACAGAGGATAAAATTCGAGATTACAAAACAGCTAAGTCGGCGATTGAAACAGGAGCTCAATTGGATAGTCAAAATGCGGCTTACTCTTTTTATCAGACCTATAAAAACCAAGCTGGAGAAGATCCGCAAGCTAAATCGCAAGTTATTGCACAGGTGGATGCCCAAATTAGCCAGCTAGAGTCTAGTTTAGCTACTTATCGTGTTCAGTATGCGGGTTCTGGAGCTCAACAGGCTCACGCAACGGGACTGGATAGTCAACTGGAATCGCTCAAGTCTCAGCACTTAGTCAAAGTTGGCCAGGAATTAACTCTTCTAGATCAGAAAATTTTGGAGGCGGAATCGGGTAAGAAGGTACAAGGAGGTCTCCTAGAGAAGGGGAAGATTACAGCAAGTGAGGATGGGGTGCTCCACCTTAATCCTGAGACCAGTGAATCTACGATGGTCGCAGAAGGAACCCTGCTAGCCCAACTGTACCCGGCCTTAGAAAGAGAAGGCAAAACCAAACTCACAGCTTATCTCAGCTCAAAAGATGTTGCAAGGCTCAAAGTAGGTGATTCTGTTCGCTTTACTACAACCAAGGATGCCAACAAAGAACTTATTCTTGTTTCTGCGATTACGAATATTGATGCGACAGCTACCAAGACTGAAAAGGGAAATTTCTTTAAAATAGAGGCGGAGACAAGTCTGACTCCTGAACAAGCAGAAGAGCTTCGCTACGGTTCAGAAGGACGTTTGACACTAATCACAGGAAAGAAAAGTTATTTCCGCTATTATTGGGATCAATTTTTAAACAGAGAATAATGTTTGTTTTTAACGCGATATTATACTTTTAAAACTGTAAAATGTTTTGATTTTACAGTTTTTCTTAATATTTAAAAGAGGTAGCTTCGCCGTCGTTCGCAAATTCTTGCTATTTCCGTTATTTTGTAGTAGAATGAAGTAAAGAAATACGAAAGGCGAACTTTAAAATGTCAAAAGAATTGATCTATTCGGGAAAAGCTAAGGATATCTATACAACTGAGGATGAAAATCTTATTATTTCAACTTACAAGGACCAAGCGACTGCTTTCAACGGTGTTAAGAAGGAGCAGATTGCGGGTAAGGGAGTCTTGAATAATCAGATTTCATCTTTTATTTTTGAGAAATTAAATGCTGCTGGTGTAGCGACTCACTTTGTGGAGAAACTTTCGGACACGGAACAGCTCAATAAAAAGGTTGAGATTATTCCTTTGGAAGTTGTGCTCCGCAACTACACGGCTGGATCATTTTCAAAACGTTTTGGCGTAGAAGAAGGTATTGCATTTGAGACTCCAATTGTCGAATTTTACTATAAAAATGATGATTTGGATGATCCCTTTATTAATGACGAGCATGTGAAATTCCTAAAGATTGCGGATGACCAGCAGATTACTTACTTGAAAGAAGAAACCCGTCGTATCAATGAGTTCTTGAAAGCTTGGTTTGCTGAGATTGGACTTAAATTGATTGACTTTAAGCTAGAGTTCGGTTTTGACAAGGATGGTAAGATTATCTTGGCAGACGAATTTTCACCAGATAACTGCCGTTTGTGGGATGCGGATGGCAACCACATGGACAAGGATGTTTTCCGCAGAGGACTCGGAGAATTGACAGATGTTTATGAGATTGTCTGGGAAAAGTTGCAAGAACTAAAATAACAACCTAGAGGTTGTTTGGAAAAATTGCAAGAGCTGAAATAAAGGAATAAGAATTGATGGATAAACGTATTTTTGTTGAAAAAAAGGCCGATTTTCAAGTTAAGTCAGAGAGTTTGGTAAGGGAGCTCCAGCATAACTTGGGACTTTCAACTTTGAAAAGTATTCGCATCGTGCAAGTTTATGATGTCTTTGATTTGGCAGAGGACTTGTTTGCGCCTGCGGAGAAACACATCTTCTCTGAGCAGGTGACGGATCATGTCTTGAATGAAGCGGCTGTGCAAGCGGATCTTGCCAATTATGCATTCTTTGCCATTGAAAGCCTGCCAGGGCAGTTTGACCAGCGCGCAGCTTCTTCACAGGAAGCCTTGCTTTTACTGGGAAGTTCGAGCGATGTGATAGTCAATACAGCCCAACTTTACTTGGTGAATAAAGATATTGATGCGACTGAATTAGAAGCGGTCAAAAACTACCTGCTTAATCCAGTTGATTCTCGTTTCAAGGATATCACGACAGGGATCGCCAAGCAAGAATTTTCAGAGTCGGACAAGACCATTCCTAAATTGACTTTCTTTGAAAGCTATACAGCAGAAGACTTTGCTCGCTACAAGGCCGAGCAAGGGATGGCCATGGAAGTGGATGATTTGCTCTTTATCCAAGACTACTTCAAGTCAATCGGGCGCGTGCCAACGGAAACAGAGCTTAAGGTTTTGGACACTTACTGGTCTGACCACTGCCGTCACACGACTTTTGAGACCGAGTTGAAAAATATCGACTTCTCAGCTTCAAAATTCCAAAAGCAATTGCAGGCGACCTATGACAAGTATATTGCCATGCGTGAGGAGTTGGGGCGTTCTGAGAAACCACAGACTTTGATGGATATGGCGACTGTTTTTGGTCGTTATGAGCGTGCCAATGGGCGTTTGGACGATATGGAAGTATCTGATGAAATCAATGCCTGCTCAGTTGAAATTGAAGTAGACGTTGATGGTGTCAAGGAACCTTGGCTCCTTATGTTCAAAAACGAAACCCACAACCACCCAACGGAAATTGAACCATTTGGTGGCGCGGCTACTTGTATCGGTGGCGCCATTCGTGACCCGTTGTCAGGCCGTTCATACGTTTACCAAGCTATACGTATCTCAGGCGCTGGTGATATTACAGCTCCGATTTCGGAAACGCGTGCTGGTAAATTGCCACAACAAGTCATTTCTAAGACAGCGGCTCACGGTTACTCTTCTTATGGGAACCAGATTGGTCTTGCGACAACTTACGTTCGTGAATACTTCCACCCAGGCTTTGTAGCTAAACGTATGGAGCTTGGTGCCGTTGTTGGTGCGGCTCCTAAGGGCAATGTTGTCCGTGAAAAACCAGAAGCCGGTGATGTGATTATCTTGCTAGGTGGCAAGACTGGCCGTGATGGAGTCGGTGGTGCTACGGGGTCTTCTAAGGTTCAAACGGTTGAGTCTGTAGAGACTGCTGGTGCTGAGGTTCAAAAAGGGAATGCCATCGAAGAACGCAAGATTCAACGTCTTTTCCGTAATGGAGATGTCACTCGTCTTATCAAGAAGTCTAATGACTTTGGAGCAGGTGGTGTCTGTGTGGCCATTGGTGAATTGGCAGACGGTCTTGAAATCGACCTTAATAAGGTTCCTCTTAAATACCAAGGCTTGAACGGGACAGAAATTGCTATCTCTGAATCACAAGAACGGATGGCAGTTGTGGTTCGTCCTAAGGATGTAGATGCTTTCGTTGCAGCATGTAACCAAGAAAATATTGACGCTGTTGTTGTGGCGACAGTGACTGAAAAACCAAATCTAGTCATGCACTGGAATGGTGACACCATCGTCGACTTGGAACGCCGTTTCCTTGATACAAACGGTGTGCGCGTAGTCGTTGATGCCAAGGTTGTGGACAAGGATGTCAAACTCCCAGAAGAACGCACAACAAGTACTAACACACTTGAAGCAGATACCCTTGCGGTTCTATCTGACCTCAACCATGCGAGTCAAAAAGGCTTGCAGACCATCTTTGACTGCTCTGTCGGTCGCTCAACGGTCAATCACCCACTTGGTGGTCGCTACCAACTCACACCAACTGAGGCATCTGTGCAGAAATTGCCAGTTCAACACGGTGTGACTCACACTGCGTCTGTCATGGCCCAAGGATTCAATCCATATGTAGCAGAATGGTCTCCATACCACGGTGCGGCTTATGCGGTTATCGAAGCAACTGCTCGTTTAGTGGCTGCTGGTGCAAACTGGTCCAAGGCTCGTTTCTCATACCAAGAGTATTTCGAGCGCATGGAAAAGCAAGCTGAGCGTTTTGGTCAGCCAGTAGCAGCTCTCCTAGGCTCTATTGAAGCACAAATCCAACTTGGTTTGCCATCTATCGGTGGTAAGGACTCTATGTCTGGTACCTTTGAAGAATTGACCGTACCACCAACCTTGGTTGCCTTTGGGGTGACGACAGCGGATAGCCGTAAGGTACTCTCTCCAGAGTTCAAGACTGCTGGTGAAAACATCTATTATATCCCAGGTCAAGTCCTCTCTGCAGAGATTGATTTTGACTTGATTAAGTCTAACTTTGCTCAGTTTGAAGCGATCCTAGCTGACCACAAAGTCACATCTGCATCAGCTGTCAAATACGGTGGTGTGCTTGAAAGTTTGGCTCTTGCTAGCTTTGGGAACCATATCGGTGCAGAGGTAATCTTGCCTGAGCTTGAGACAGCTTTGACAGCTCAATTGGGTGGATTTGTCTTCACATCTCCTGAAGAAATTGCTGGAGTAGAGAAGATTGGACAAACAAGCGCAGACTTTACACTCGTTGTCAACGGTGTGAAGCTAGATGGACACAAACTTGACAGTGCTTTCCAAGGAAAACTGGAAGAAGTCTACCCAACTGAATTTGCCCAAGCTAAAGAATTGGACGAAGTTCCAGCTGTCGCTTCTGACGCAGTCATCAAAGCTAAAGAAACCATTGAAAAACCTGTGGTTTACATCCCAGTCTTCCCAGGAACCAACTCAGAATATGACTCAGCCAAGGCCTTTGAAAAAGAAGGTGCAGAGGTCAACTTGCTGCCATTCGTGACCTTGAATGAAGAAGCCATTGTCAAGTCAGTTGAAACTATGGTTGATAACATTGGTAAGGCTAACATCCTCTTCTTTGCAGGTGGCTTCTCGGCTGCGGATGAGCCAGATGGGTCAGCCAAGTTCATCGTCAATATCCTGTTAAATGAAAAAGTGCGTGCAGCCATTGATAGCTTTATCGCTCGTGGTGGCTTGATTATCGGTATCTGTAATGGATTTCAGGCCTTGGTCAAATCAGGTCTTCTTCCATACGGAAACTTCGAGGATGCCAGCAGTACTAGCCCAACCCTCTTCTACAATGATGCCAACCAGCACGTGGCCAAGATGGTGGAAACTCGGATTGCCAATACCAACTCACCATGGTTGGCTGGTGTGCAAGTGGGCGATATCCACTCCATTCCAGTATCACACGGTGAAGGGAAATTTGTTGTGACGGCTGAGGAATTTGCAGAGCTCCGTGACAATGGTCAAATCTTTAGCCAATACGTTGACTTTGACGGCAAACCAAGTATGGATTCTAAGTACAATCCAAATGGCTCTGTAAATGCCATCGAAGGAATTACCAGCAAGAACGGCCAAATCATCGGTAAAATGGGACACTCAGAACGTTATGAAGATGGTCTTTTCCAAAACATCCCAGGAAATAAAGACCAGCACCTGTTCGCATCAGCTGTTCAATACTTTACTGGAAAGTAAGATTTGCAGATTTTCTAATAGATAGTATCAGTAATGTAAAAGTCATGTAGATCTAGCTCTTGGTGCTACACAAATAAAAATTAGGTATAAAAAATGACATACGAAGTAAAATCTCTTAATGAAGAATGTGGTGTTTTCGGTATCTGGGGGCATCCAGATGCCGCTAAAATGACCTATTTTGGGCTCCACAGTCTTCAGCACCGTGGTCAGGAGGGGGCAGGAATCCTCTCCAATGACCAAGGACAATTGAAGCGCCATCGTGATATGGGGCTGTTGTCAGAAGTATTCAGAAACCCGGCTAATTTGGATAAATTGACAGGATCTGCTGCTATTGGACATGTGCGTTACGCGACGGCTGGCGAAGCTTCTGTTGATAACATCCAGCCTTTCATTTTTCGCTTTCATGATATGCAGTTTGGTTTGGCCCATAATGGAAATCTGACCAATGCCGAATCGCTCAAGAAAGAATTGGAACAAAGAGGTGCTATTTTCAGTTCAACTTCGGACTCGGAAATCTTGGCACACCTCATTCGTCGGAGTCACAATCCTAGTCTGATGGGAAAAATAAAGGAAGCACTCAGTCTAGTTAAAGGTGGTTTTGCCTATATCTTGCTGTTTGAGGACAAGTTGATTGCGGCCCTTGATCCTAATGGCTTTCGTCCGCTTTCTATCGGAAAAATGGCAAACGGAGCGGTGGTCGTTTCGTCTGAAACTTGTGCTTTTGAAGTCATTGGTGCCGAGTGGATTCGCGATGTAAAACCAGGGGAGATTGTAATCGTGGATGACAGTGGCATCCAGTACGATAGTTATACGAATGATACCCAGTTGGCGATTTGCTCTATGGAGTATATCTATTTTGCCCGTCCTGACTCTAATATCCATGGTGTTAACGTCCATACAGCTCGCAAACGTATGGGGGCTCAATTGGCGCGTGAATTTAAGCATGAGGCAGATATTGTGGTCGGTGTACCAAATTCCTCGCTCAGCGCAGCCATGGGATTTGCGGAAGAGTCTGGTCTGCCAAATGAAATGGGTCTCATCAAGAACCAATACACGCAACGCACCTTTATCCAACCGACTCAAGAATTGCGGGAGCAAGGGGTACGGATGAAACTGTCTGCCGTTTCGGGTGTTGTCAAAGGCAAACGTGTGGTGATGATTGATGATTCCATTGTTCGTGGGACAACCTCTCGTCGTATCGTTCAGCTTTTGAAAGAAGCGGGGGCTTCTGAGGTTCACGTTGCTATTGGCAGTCCTGCGCTAGCTTATCCATGTTTCTACGGAATTGATATCCAGACTCGTCAGGAGTTGATTGCTGCAAATCATACGGTCGAAGAAACCTGCCAAATCATTGGAGCAGATAGCCTGACCTATCTTTCTGTTGAAGGTTTGATTGATTCGATTGGTATTGAAACAGATGCGCCAAATGGCGGTCTCTGTGTCGCTTACTTTGACGGCGACTACCCAACTCCTCTCTACGACTATGAGGAAGAATATCGTAGAAGTTTGGAAGAAAAGACCAGTTTTTACAAATAGGCGGATAACGATTTTCCATTAAAGGAAAGGAATGAACAAAATGACGAATAAAAATGCTTATGCGCAATCCGGTGTGGATGTTGAAGCGGGTTATGAAGTTGTTGAACGGATCAAAAAGCACGTGGCTCGTACAGAACGCGCAGGTGTTATGGGAGCTCTAGGTGGTTTCGGTGGCATGTTTGACCTTTCAAAAACAGGTGTCAAAGAGCCGGTCTTGATCTCAGGGACTGACGGTGTCGGAACCAAGCTCATGTTGGCTATCAAGTATGACAAGCACGATACCATCGGACAGGACTGTGTGGCCATGTGTGTCAATGACATCATCGCTGCAGGTGCGGAGCCCCTCTATTTCCTCGACTACGTAGCGACTGGCAAGAATGAACCAGCTAAACTAGAACAAGTGGTCGCTGGTGTGGCAGAAGGTTGTGTGCAGGCAGGCGCTGCTCTCATCGGTGGGGAAACAGCTGAAATGCCTGGTATGTATGGCGAAGATGACTACGACTTGGCTGGTTTTGCAGTCGGTGTGGCTGAAAAATCTCAAATCATTGACGGTTCAAAAGTGGCAGAAGGTGATGTTCTTCTCGGACTTGCTTCAAGTGGGATTCACTCAAATGGTTACTCACTCGTTCGTCGTGTCTTTGCCGACTATACAGGTGAGGAAGTCTTGCCAGAATTGGAAGGAAAGAAACTCAAGGAAGTCCTTCTTGAGCCGACTCGTATCTATGTCAAGGCTGTTTTGCCACTCATCAAGGAAGAGTTGGTCAACGGCATTGCCCACATCACAGGTGGGGGCTTTATCGAGAATGTCCCTCGTATGTTTGCGGCTGACTTGGCTGCGGAAATTGAAGAAGACAAAGTTCCAGTGCTTCCGATTTTTAAAGCCCTTGAAAAATACGGTGAAATCAAGCATGAAGAAATGTTTGAAATCTTCAATATGGGTGTGGGACTCATGCTGACAGTTAGCCCTGAAAATGTAGATCGTGTCAAGGAATTGCTGGATGAACCAGTCTATGAAATTGGTCGCATCGTCAAGAAAGAAAACGAAAGTGTCATCATCAAATGAAAAAAATAGCAGTTTTTGCCTCTGGTAATGGCTCAAATTTTCAGGTGATTGCCGAAGAATTTCCAGTGGAGTTTGTCTTTTCAGACCACCGAGATGCCTATGTGCTCGAACGTGCAGACAAGCTCGGCATTCTGTCCTATGCTTTTGAACTCAAGGAGTTTGAGAACAAGGCAGACTACGAAGCAGCTCTAGTCGAACTCTTGGAAGAACACCAGATTGACTTGATTTGCCTCGCTGGCTACATGAAAATCGTAGGGCCAACCTTATTGGCAGCTTATGAAGGCCGAATCATCAACATTCATCCTGCCTACTTGCCAGAATTTCCAGGAGCTCATGGGATTGAGGATGCTTGGAATGCTGGTGTTGCTGAGAGTGGCGTTACCATTCACTGGGTGGACTCGGGTGTAGATACCGGAAAGATTATTAAGCAAGTCCGTGTACCAAGGCTAGCTGATGATACCATTGACAGCTTTGAAGCTCGCATTCATGAAGCAGAGTACAAGTTGTATCCAGAAGTTATTAGAGAATTGTTGGACAAGTAAATGAAAAAATGGTTGGGGACATTTGCCTTGATTAGCTTGGTAATTGTTCTACGTTTACTGATAAATTTCTTCTTCCCAGAGTTTCCTTATTGGGGGATATTTTTACTGACAGTAATTTTGGGAGTCTTGGTAATCGTCTCCCTATACTTTATGAAAAGAAAATTTCCTAGGTAGAGAGTTTGAAAATGAAAGGAAAAAACATGACTAAACGCGCCTTAATTAGCGTCTCAGACAAAGCGGGCATTGTTGAATTTGCCCAAGAACTCAAAAAACTTGGTTGGGATATCATCTCGACAGGAGGAACCAAGGTTGCCCTAGATACTGCTGGGGTGACGACTATTGCGATCGATGATGTGACTGGTTTTCCAGAGATGATGGACGGTCGTGTCAAGACGCTTCACCCAAATATCCACGGTGGGCTCCTCGCTCGTCGTGATCTCGATAGCCACTTGGAGGCGGCTAAGGACAATCAGATTGAGCTCATTGACCTTGTGGTAGTCAACCTTTATCCTTTCAAGGAAACCATTCTCAAACCAGACGTGACTTATGCTGATGCAGTTGAAAACATCGATATCGGCGGGCCATCTATGCTTCGTTCAGCAGCTAAAAATCACGCCAGCGTGACGGTTGTGGTAGACCCAGCGGATTATGCTGTAGTTCTGGATGAATTAGCGGCAGAGGGTGAAACAACCTATGAAACGCGTCAACGTTTGGCGGCTAAGGTTTTCCGTCATACAGCAGCTTATGATGCTTTGATTGCAGAGTATTTCACAGCTCAAGTCGGAGAAAGTAAACCTGAAAAGCTCACCTTGACTTATGACCTCAAACAAGCCATGCGCTATGGGGAAAATCCTCAGCAGGATGCGGACTTCTACCAAAAAGCTTTGCCGACAGACTACTCAATTGCATCAGCGAAACAGCTCAACGGTAAAGAATTGTCCTTCAATAATATCCGCGATGCAGATGCAGCTATCCGCATTATCCGTGATTTCAAAGACCGTCCGACAGTTGTAGCATTGAAACATATGAATCCATGTGGAATTGGTCAGGCAGATGACATCGAAACTGCTTGGGATTACGCTTATGAGTCTGACCCAGTGTCTATCTTTGGTGGAATTGTCGTCCTTAACCGTGAGGTGGATGCTGCGACAGCTGAGAAGATGCACGGCGTTTTCCTCGAGATCATCATCGCACCGAGCTATACGGATGAAGCGCTAGCCATTTTGACCAACAAAAAGAAAAACTTGCGCATCCTTGCCTTGCCATTTGACGCTCAGGATGCCAGTGAAGTGGAAGCAGAGTACACAGGCGTGGTTGGTGGACTTCTCGTGCAAAACCAAGATGTGGTCAAGGAAAGCCCAGCTGACTGGCAAGTGGTGACCAAACGCCAACCAACCGAGACAGAAGCGACTGCTCTTGAGTTCGCTTGGAAGGCTATCAAGTACGTCAAATCAAACGGAATCATCGTAACCAACGATCACATGACACTTGGTGTTGGCCCAGGTCAAACCAACCGTGTGGCTTCTGTTCGTATCGCCATTGAACAAGCTAAAGACTGCCTTGACGGCGCTGTTCTTGCTTCCGATGCCTTCTTCCCATTTGCGGATAACGTGGAAGAAATCGCTAAAGCAGGTATCAGAGCCATCATCCAGCCAGGGGGCTCAGTTCGTGACCAGGAATCTATCGAAGCAGCGGACAAATATGGCTTGACAATGGTATTTACAGGTGTGAGACATTTTAGACATTAAAAAACGAAAGGGAAGAAAACAGTTTCTTTCCTTTTTTGACTTAAAATGCTAAGTGAAACAAGATTAAAACGAACGTTTATGATATAATATTAGTAAATAATTCGCAAAAGAGGTTGAGAGATGAAGCTGTTAGTTGTCGGTTCGGGTGGTCGTGAACATGCGATTGCCAAGAAGTTGCTTGAGTCAAAAGACGTTGAAAAAGTCTTTGTAGCTCCTGGAAATGACGGAATGACTCTGGATGATCTGGAATTGGTAAACATCGCTATTTCCGAACATTCTAAGTTGATTGAATTTGCAAAAGCCAACGATATTGCTTGGGCCTTTATCGGTCCTGATGATGCCCTTGCTGCTGGGATTGTAGATGATTTTAACAAAGCTGGGCTCAAGGCTTTTGGTCCGACTAGGGCTGCAGCGGAGCTGGAGTGGTCCAAGGATTTTGCTAAGGAAATTATGGTCAAATACGGCCTTCCGACAGCAGCCTATGGCACATTTTCAGATTTCGAGGCAGCTAAGGCTTATATCGAGGAGAAAGGCGCTCCAATCGTCGTCAAGGCGGATGGCTTGGCGCTCGGGAAGGGTGTTGTCGTTGCTGAGACAGTCGAGCAAGCAGTAGAAGCTGCTCACGAGATGCTTTTGGACAATAAGTTCGGTGACTCAGGTGCGCGAGTGGTCATCGAGGAATTCCTTGACGGGGAAGAGTTCTCTCTCTTTGCCTTTGTCAATGGTGACAAGTTCTACATCATGCCAACGGCTCAGGATCATAAACGTGCCTACGATGGCGATAAGGGCCCTAACACTGGTGGGATGGGTGCCTACGCGCCAGTTCCTCACTTGCCACAGAGCGTGGTTGACACAGCGGTCGAGACCATTGTCAAACCAGTTCTTGAAGGGATGATTAAAGAAGGTCGTCCGTATCTTGGTGTCCTCTACGCGGGGCTTATTTTGACTGCTGACGGACCTAAGGTCATAGAGTTTAACGCTCGTTTTGGAGATCCCGAAACTCAGATTATCCTGCCTCGTCTGACGTCTGACCTTGCGCAAAATATCACGGATATCCTCGATGGCAAGGAGCCCAACATTACTTGGACCGACAAGGGTGTGACTCTGGGTGTGGTCGTCGCATCAAACGGCTACCCGCTAGATTATGCAAAGGGTGTCGAGTTGCCAACTAAGACAGAAGGCAATATCATTACCTATTATGCAGGGGCTAAGTTTGCGGAAAATAGCAGAGCACTGCTATCCAACGGCGGACGAGTCTATATGCTCGTCACCACAGCAGATACCGTCAAAGAAGCCCAAGATACCATCTACCAAGAACTCGCCCAACAAAAAACGGAAGGCCTCTTTTACCGAACAGATATCGGAAGCAAGGCCATAAAGTAAAAGTATAAAAATAACGCGACGAAGTCGCCAAATACGATAATGGTCGCCGTGGTGAAAAGACCAGAACAATTTTTGTTCTGGTCTAGGGAAAATTTGAGACCTTAGGCTCAAATTTTAGGAATGAAACCGAAGGTTTGCTTCTGTCCCCACCACCTAAGACCATTATCAAAAAAGAAGAAAAAGGAAAAATTATGACTAAACCAATTATTTCCATCATCATGGGCTCAAAATCCGACTGGGCAACCATGCAAAAAACAGCAGAAGTCCTAGACCGGTTCAGTGTAGCCTACGAAAAGAAGGTTGTCTCTGCCCACCGTACTCCAGATCTCATGTTCAGACATGCCGAAGAAGCTCGTAGCCGTGGCATCAAGGTCATTATCGCAGGTGCAGGTGGTGCAGCCCACTTGCCAGGTATGGTCGCAGCCAAAACAACCCTTCCAGTCATCGGTGTGCCAGTCAAGTCGCGCGCTCTTAGTGGCGTGGACTCGCTCTACTCGATCGTACAGATGCCGGGTGGCGTGCCTGTGGCAACTATGGCCATTGGTGAAGCAGGAGCGACAAACGCAGCCCTCTTTGCCCTCCGTCTCCTGTCAGTAGAGGATCAGGCTATCGCGACAGCTTTGGCTGATTTCGCAGAGGAGCAAGGAAAAATCGCAGAGGAGTCTACAAATGAGCTCATCTAAAACAATCGGAATTATCGGTGGCGGTCAGCTGGGGCAGATGATGGCCATTTCTGCTATCTACATGGGGCACAAGGTTATCGCGCTGGATCCTGCGGCGGATTGTCCGGCTTCTCGTGTAGCGGAAATCATCGTGGCTCCTTATAACGATGTGGATGCCCTCCATCAGTTGGCGGAACGTTGCGATGTTCTTACCTATGAATTTGAAAATGTCGATGCTGACGGTTTGGATGCTGTCATAAAGGATGGTCAACTCCCTCAAGGGACAGACCTACTCCGCATTTCTCAAAATCGCATCTTTGAAAAGGACTTCCTCTCAAACAAGGCACAAGTCACTGTGGCACCCTACAAGGTTGTGACTTCGAGCCAAGACTTGGCAGACATTGACCTATCGAAAAACTATGTCCTAAAGACTGCGACTGGTGGCTACGATGGGCATGGACAAAAAGTCATTCGTTCGGAAGCAGATTTGGAAGAAGCTTATGCACTAGCGGATTCAGCAGACTGCGTTTTGGAAGAATTCGTCAACTTTGACCTTGAGATTTCTGTCATCGTATCTGGTAATGGCGGCAAGGACGTGACGGTTTTCCCAGTTCAGGAAAATATCCACCGCAACAACATTCTTTCAAAAACCATTGTACCAGCCCGCATTTCAGAAAGTCTAGCTGAAAAAGCCAAAGCCATGGCAGTACGAATCGCTGAACAGCTCAACCTATCTGGAACCCTTTGCGTGGAAATGTTTGCGACCGCTGATGATATCATTGTCAACGAAATTGCACCACGTCCACACAACTCTGGCCACTACTCAATCGAAGTCTGCGACTTCTCGCAGTTTGATACCCATATCTTGGGTGTTCTCGGAGCACCATTGCCAGCTATCAAATTGCATGCGCCTGCAGTCATGCTCAACGTCCTCGGCCAACACGTTGAGGCTGCTGAAAAGTATGTCGCAGAAAATCCAAGCGCCCACCTTCACATGTATGGTAAAATAGAAGCGAAGCACAACCGCAAGATGGGACATGTGACTTTGTTTAGTGATGTGCCGGATAGTGTGGTTGAGTTTGGGAAAGGGATAGATTTTTAGGAGAAGACTGCAATGGTAGAGGTTTTTAATAAAAAAGTAAATGCTTTAGATTACGATATTATGTATCAAGAATCGTTACAATATTTTGAGAGAGCTGCGCATCAAATTGTAAACTTGAAAGTTCAAAATGATACAGAAAAGGCACGCTTAGGTTTTTACTATTTAGTATTTGATTTGTTGTTTGGTGAAACTCAAATTCAAGACATTAATAACTTTATTATAGATGATCATTTTGTTGAATTGGTATACAAAGCTCCAAATAATAAGAATAAGGATTTAGGAGTAGATGCGGTATATATTGATAGAGATGAAAAGCAGATTTATCTCTTAAATTTTAAGTTCCGAGAGAAATTTATAACTGCGAATAAAAAACCTAAGCATAGCGAAATTCGTAGTGCAGAATCGTTTCTAAACATTGTGACTAGTCTAGAAGAATATAATGCTTTTATCAAGCGAGAAGATAAAAAAGATTATCAGAAGACTCTTGATAAAATTGATGAAATTAGAGAACTAATGATTGAGGACAGTAGTTATAATATTATTCTTTATATGGTTACAAATGATAAATCAAAAGTTGACGAAAATGATCCAGGGGCTAGACCTTTTTTAAAAAAATATGAAAATTTTTTGCAATTACGAGATTTTAATTTATTAAATATAATGGATCATTTATCTTTACAGAGTCCGGAAAATGAGGCTAGACTTCGTATAAAAAACAGAATGATATTAGAACACAATGTATCTTATACTACTACTAAGTCATATGTTATAGAATTAAATCTTGTAAATTTAATTAGAATTGCAAGTAGTGATGATACATTACGAAAAGAAACAAAAGTAGAGGACATTGATTGGTTAAATTCTTTAACATTAGATTTTAATTTACTATTTGAAAATGTTCGAGAGTATTTAGGAAACAATAAAATAAATAAAAAGATTATTAAAACATTATCTGAAGAACCATCAAATTTTTTTCTATACAATAATGGAGTAACTATTGTTGCAGAAGAAATTTCTAGTAAACCTAATATAATTGATGAGTCAACAGAGCTGATTTTGAAAAATTATCAGATAGTTAATGGTGGTCAAACACTTCGTTCAATTTTTAAGTATAAAACCGAAAATAAAGTTGAAGATATAATTTCTAATTTAGTTAGCGCTAGTGTAATAGTTAGGCTTTTAGTAACTTCGAAAAATGAGGAACTAACAAATAAAATTTCAGAATATACAAACAGTCAAAATCCAATCAAAGAGATAGATCTACGATCTGTAGATAAAATTCAATTAGCTATTGAGCAACGTTTAGATCAGGAAGGTATTAGATATGATCGAAAGCGAGGTAGTGGAAAAGAGTTTAGTAAAAAATATGATTTTATAATATCTATGGAGAAATTAGGGCAAGTGCTATTTGCTTATGAAGGACGTCCAGAGTCAGCGGCTAATAGTAAGGCAGTAATTTTTAGTAATTATTACGATACAATATTTAATGAAGATCCTAAATTGTTTGAGAAAATTATTGAGCAAATTCGATTATATTCTGAGATTGGAAAACAATATCAAATGACAGAATATAATTATTACGAGCAAAAAGCATACTATGTTTTGTTTATGAAACGTTGTTTGCAAACGAAGAGTATTGACGAAATTATTAAAATTTTGGAAGATATTCTTATAAATTATACTCCTGAGAAAGAAACGACTGAAGCTAGAAAATTTTTGCAACCATCATTTAAGGAAAATGTTATTGAAAAAATAAAAAGTTTGGGTGGGAAAGTACAGGGAATTTTTACAGTTCAAAAGAAACGAAGAGATAAACCAGTAGAAAAAAAAATAAAGATAAATAATAAAGAACAATTTTGGAATGGGTTCACTAAATACTTGAATGAGTTAGAAGAATTTAATTATAAGTTGCCAACCAAGAAAATTGCTTCATACTACACAATATCAAAAGTAGGACAGGATGATATTAAATGTGAATTTTCAGTTGGAGCTAAAACAATAGGGTTTATATATGGAAAAAAAAGAGATAAAGATTTTTATGATTTTCTAGTTTCAAAAAAAGATTCACTTTCTGAAAAAATAGGAAGTGAGCTTATTATTAGAGACTGGAATGACACCAATATTTCTAATGTACAAGGTTTAAGGATTTCTATTAAAAATTTTGGATTAAATTATCCTGATAATAATGTTGAGGCCTATAAAATTTTGTCTAGTAAGTTCACTTCATTAGACAAAGCTGTGCAGGAATTATTAAAATAAAATTTGAAACAGAAAGAATATTAATTTTTTATCAATAAGAATATTATATTTCTACTACAGTATAATAACCAAAATAGAAAGGAACAAGGGCATCGTATTCACTAAAACTGAATATGGGTTCCGGACTTCCTGATTGTAAACAAAGAAAGGAAACGGGTACCTAGTTTGCAGAACTGAACCCGGGCGGAAAGCTCGGAATTTAGATAAACCTCCTAGGACGCAAGCGTCCGTTGTTGGTTTCCTAAAATTCAGTCGCTTTCTAGTCGCCCTTGGTATCTTAATCATGATCAACCGTTACTCTCGCCCCGAAATGGCGAACATTTGGAGTGAAGAAAATAAATACCGTGCTTGGCTTGAGGTGGAAATCTTGGCTGATGAAGCATGGGCTGAATTGGGAGAAATCCCTAAGGAAGATGTGGCTTTGATTCGCGAGAAGGCGGACTTTGACATCGACCGTATTTTGGAGATTGAGCAGGAGACTCGCCACGATGTGGTAGCTTTCACGCGTGCGGTTTCTGAAACGCTTGGCGAAGAGCGTAAGTGGGTTCACTATGGTTTGACTTCTACCGACGTGGTGGATACTGCCTATGGTTACCTCTACAAGCAGGCCAACGACATCATCCGTCGTGACCTTGAAAACTTCACAAACATCATCGCTGACAAAGCTAAAGAACACAAGTTCACTATCATGATGGGTCGTACCCACGGTGTGCACGCTGAGCCGACAACTTTTGGTCTTAAATTGGCCACTTGGTACAGCGAAATGAAGCGCAATATCGAGCGTTTCGAGCATGCGGCTGCTGGTGTAGAAGCTGGTAAGATTTCTGGTGCGGTTGGGAACTTTGCCAACATCCCACCATTTGTAGAGGAATATGTCTGCGAAAAATTGGGTATCCGTGCCCAAGAAATCTCTACACAGGTTCTTCCTCGTGACCTTCACGCTGAGTACTTTGCAGTTCTTGCCAGCATCGCGACTTCAATCGAACGTATGGCGACTGAAATTCGTGGTTTGCAAAAGTCTGAGCAGCGCGAAGTGGAAGAGTTCTTTGCCAAAGGCCAAAAAGGTTCATCGGCTATGCCTCACAAACGCAACCCAATCGGTTCTGAGAACATGACAGGTTTGGCGCGTGTTATCCGTGGTCACATGGTGACAGCCTATGAGAACGTCGCTCTCTGGCATGAACGCGATATTTCCCATTCATCAGCTGAGCGTATCATCACACCGGATACGACTATTTTGATTGACTATATGCTTAACCGTTTTGGAAATATTGTCAAGAATTTGACAGTCTTCCCAGAAAATATGATCCGCAACATGAACTCAACCTTCGGTCTTATCTTTAGCCAACGTGCTATGTTGACCTTGATTGAAAAAGGCATGACTCGTGAGCAAGCCTACGACTTGGTGCAACCGAAAACGGCCTACTCTTGGGACAACCAAGTAGACTTCAAACCACTGCTCGAAGCAGATCCAGAAGTGACCTCACGTCTGACTCAAGAGGAAATCGACGAAATTTTCAACCCTGCATACTACACCAAACGAGTGGATGATATCTTTGAACGTATCGGACTTGGTGATTAATCCTAACAATAAAAAGCGAGATTGAATCTCGCTTTTTTGTATTCTTATCGAAGGGGGTTAATCTTCTTTTCTCTTAGTGAGTCCGTAGGCTGCTAGTGTGGCCATGAGTCCTGCTGCGACCAAGCCTGCAGAGTCTTGACTTCCTGTTGCAGGGAGTTGTTTTTCATCTGCTTTGCTAGTAGTTGGTTCAGCTTGCTCAGTTTTCTCAACGGCAGTTCCGACTTCAACGACCTGAGCGACCGCTTCCTGCGATACCGCACTATTGACAAGGGTTCTTTCTTCCTTGCCGTTAGCAGTGGTGCTGACAGAGTAGAAAATCGTACGGCGACCATTTACTCCAGCAACGACTACTTGCGTTTGTCCTTTTGGCAATTGAGGATTTTCACGTGTCACGGTAGTGAACGGAATCTCTTCTTCTTGGATATCCAGTCTTGGTTTTGCTTCTGCGGCTGGGGCAAGACCGTGTTCGTCTCCTACATGGGTTACAAGGGTTCCGACTTCAATAACTTGGGTCACTGCTTCTTGAGTCACAAGGCTATCTACAAGAGTTTTCACTTCCTTACCGTCAGCACTAGTGCTCACAGAGTAGTAATGACTGCGACGGCCGTTAGCACCTTTGGTAAGGACTTGAGTCTTCCCCTTGAGCAAGAGTGGATTTTCACGTGTTACGGTAGTGAATGGAATCTCTTCTTCTTGGATGTCCAGTCTTGGTTTTGCCTCTGCGGCTGGAGCAAGACCGTGTTCATCTCCTTTGTGGGTAATAGGGGCACCGATTTCAATCACTTGGGTCACAGGTTCCTTGGTTACTTGACTATCTAGAACGGTTTCTGTTTGTTTCCCATTTTCAGTAAGGACAGAGATGTAATGAGTGCGTTCGCCCTCTACACCTGGTGTGATAATCTTTTCCTGACCAGCTGGGAGATTCGGATTTTCCTTCTTGATAACTTCAAATGGAATCTTTTCTGCTCTTGTGATGAGTTCCGGTTTGGTTTCAACATTGGCAGCTAGTTCGTTTTCATCGAGGCTTCCTGAGTGGGTTGCTGCTGGTTTAAGGCCTAGGCGGGCTGCTTTGAGCTTGGCTACGAGAGCGTCTAACTCGGCTTGTTTGTTACGGTTGAGGTTGTAGTTGAGAGCTTCTTTAGCTGCATTTAGGGCATCCAGGCTTTCCTTGCTGTATCCATCCAAGTTTGCAGGGAGTTGAGCAAGTTCCTCACGGAGTGCATTGTAGTTAGCGTGGAAGTAGTCTTTGTTATGGTCTGCAAAGGCAGTCATGAGTTCAAAGATTTCTTCTTCCTTATACTCAGCACTTGGTTTGTCTGCCCAGATGGCAAGCATACTTCCGACGGTTGGAAGGTCTACCTCAGGATATTTGGTAGAAGCAAGCTGGTTAAATGGTACTTTGCCAGAGTTTTCAAGTGCTTTTGATAGTGGGTAGGCTTCGTCTGGTTTGTGATTACCTAGCACGTAGTACCAGTCTCCGTTGGTGTTGAGGAGTTTATAGCCTTTGCTTGCCAGGTACTGAGGCGTTGCAAGGTTGTAACCCCACCATCCCTTAGACCAGTAAGAGATGATGACATCCTTGTCAAACTCAACATCATCCTTGTCTTCATAGTAGAAACCATCGTTGAAGGCCATTGGTTGAAGGCCTCTTTCTTTGGCCATAGCAGCAAGGGTGTTAGAGTACTCAGCAAACTTGCCATAGAGTCCATACCATTTGAGGTAGTACCAGCCTTGCGCGTTGGTAGCATCATTGGCATATTCGTCTGTACCGTAGTTGAAGATCTTAGTTTTGCCTGCAAAGAAGTCCATGTACTTGCCGATGAGGGCTTTGACAAAGTTCATCGCCTCTTCGTTTTCAAGGTCCATGGTTGTTTTGGATACCTTGTCAAAGTTGGCTTGAGGATTCTTGATTCCAAGTTTTTCCATAGCGACGAGCATGGCATCCATGTGACCTGGGCTGTTGATCGCTGGGATGAGTCCGAGACCTTTTGACTTTGCGTACTCAATCAATCCAGTGATTTCAGCTTGACTAAGAGTGGTTCCGTTTGGATCATCGTAGTAAGCTTTTGTTCCTTCGATGATGGCCTTCTTGACATCGTCACTTGCATAAGTTTTTCCGTTAGCTGTGATGGTCATGTCATCAAGGAGGAAGCGAAGTCCATCATTTCCTAGGAGAAGATGCACATCAGAATATCCAAGTTCGCTAGCTTTATCAATGATACGTTTGAGTTGCTCAGCTGAGAAGTACTTACGTCCAGCATCGATAGAGATTACTTTATTCTTGGCAAGTTTTTCAACTTCGCGTTTCGCGTCTTCTTCTTTTTGAGCTTCTGGTGTGAAGGTCAAATTGCTGACAGCTTCTTGGAGTTTCGCGATTGCTTGATCAATGGTGTCTTGTTGGGCACGGCTGAGGTTGCTATCGAGTGAGCGAATAGCTTTTTCAGCTTCTTTTACAGCTGCGACACTTTCTGCAGTATAGCGGTCAAGGTCTGTCGGCACTTCTTTAAGGGCTTGCTCAGCAGACTCATAGTCAGCTGCGAAGTATTCAGCATTGGCATTTGCGAAGCTACGCATAAGTTTGAAGAGGCGTGATGGTGAATAACGTGCAGAAGGTTCATCCGCCCAAGCAGCTACCATACCCCCGATGAACGGAACGTCTGCTCCTTCAGATTTTGGTACAGAAGTGATTGGAGTGTTCTTGATCCCATTGAGTCCTTGATCGAGGTTGTACCAGCCTTGACCATCGGCATTTCGCCCGAGAACGTAGTACCAAGCATCGTTGGTATTAAGGATTTGGTGGCCTTTTTCAACTAGAAGTTTAGAAGAAGCGACATCGTATCCGCCCCATCCACCAGTCCACATAGAAACGATGATGTCTTTGTCAAAAGTACCAAAGCTAGTATCGCTATTGTAGTAGATACCATCGTTGAAGGCCATTGGTTTGAGGCCGTGAGATTTGACGATGCGAGCAAGGTCGTTTGCGTAGGCGATAAATTTCTCATATCCATCTACAGGATACCCTTCATTTGGATAATATTTATCAGCTTGCAGAACGCTCCAGCCCTTGGCGTTTGTAGCATCATTTGCATATTCGTCTAGTCCGATATTGAAAATGTCAGATTTGCCAGCGAAGTAAGCAGCATACTTGTCAATCAGAGCCTTGGTAAATGCAACTGCTTCTTTGTTATCAAGGTCAACGGTACGAGCAGATTCCTTATCAAAGTAGGTAAAGTTTGGTTTTTGGATGCCTAGTTCTTTCATGGCATGCAAAATCGCATCCATATGGCCAGGGCTATTTACAGTTGGGATGAGACCAATGCCTTTGTTTTTAGCATAGTTGATCAAGTCCGTCATCTGACTTTCTGTCAAATGGTTGCCGTTTGGATCCTTGTAGTAGGCATCAGTTCCTTTTTCGAGTGCACGTTTGACATCATCACTGGCATAGGTTTTGCCATTGGCTTTGATTGTCATGTCGTCCAGCATGAAACGCATGCCATCATTTCCGACTAAGAGATGGAGGTCAGTATAGCCGTAGTGTTTAGCTTTGTCAATGATTTCCTTGAGCTGCTCAGGTGAGAAGTACTTGCGTCCAGCATCGATTGAGATCATTTTTCTTTTCGCCAGTTTTTCATTTACTTGAGCTGCTCGTTCCGTACTAGGAGTGGCTACTGCAGGTGTGATGGCTTCATTTCTCTTATCTTCGTCGGTTTTTACTGCTTCTGAGTTTTCTTCTGAAACAGGAGTAGCTTTTTCAGTGACTGGAGTCTCGTCAATTTTTTCTGCAACTGCTGGGGATTCAGTTTTTTCGACTGTTGGAGCGATTGTGGCTGAAGCTCCCTTTGCTTCAACTCTTTCTTCAAGCTTGCTTTCAACTGATGTCTCAGCTGTCTGTGGTTCTCCTTGAGCAGTCTGAGCTGCGCTTGGATTTTCTGGTGTTGGAGTGACGCTGTCGGCAGACACGACTTGGGTACCAAAAGCAAATCCTATGAGTACAGAAGCTGCTCCAATCGCGTACTTACGAATGGAGAAGCGCTGTTTCTTTTCTAGTTTCATGATAAAACCTCCCTGTTATTATATTGCATGATAGCGTTTACACAAAACTATTTTCATTTTATTATCTAAGATATAAAAAGTCAAGCGGCTTTATGAAAGAACTATAATAAATGGAGGAAATCATAAGATTTAGGAAAAAATTGTAAAAAAACTAAAAACAAGGAAAATCTAGCCAATATTTAACTTGTTTTTAGTAAAAGCACTACTAATTAAAGAATTACCCTTCGTCATATGTTCATACTAAATGGTGCATGCTATAATGAACATAGAAAAAGCCTGAGCTAGGCTCAAGCTTTTTCTTAATGACCTCGATCACACGAGATGAATTTGATTTTGTAGTAGTCAGCTCGCTTATAAGTTTCACTATAGGCAAGGACTTGGCCAGTGGCCTCAAGTTTTGTAGTCTTTGTTTGGAAGACAGTTGGAAATTGTGTATCAATTCCCAACGTAGAAGCAGCATGCTCGGGTGTTGGGAACGCGATTTCGTTGATTTCCTCAAAATGCTCATCAGTCATGTGAATGCGGTAATCCAATTTAAAACGTTTATAGATAGAACTATAATAGTCAAGATTTGGATAGTTGGCATTGATATATTGTTCGGGAATATAAGAAGTGTGGTAGATATAGGTCACACCATTAGTTTGACGTGTCCGTTCGATCTTGTAGTAGAACTGGTCTCCACGCAAACCAAGTTTTTCCAAATATTCAAGCTTATTTCCACGTTCGATAGAAAGGACAGTTACTTTATCGTCCTTTGTTTCAAAAATTTCCACATCTGAAAACTCAACGAGTTTGTGCTTACGAGCGCGTGAAACAAAAGTTCCTTTTCCTTGTTGGCGGACAATATAGCCATCTTTGGCAAGGTCGTTCAAGGCACGAACAACTGTGATAGAACTGACATCATACATGGCGATCAACTCTGCTTCAGTATAAAACTTGTCTCCACTCGCAAATTGACCTGAGATGATTTTATTCTTGAGTTCGTCTTTAATATATTGGTATTTTGGAATAGCCATAATTGCACCTCAATTTTTTTCTTTCTCCTTCTTTGATTTTACCACAAACACAAAGAAAATAGTAGCATTTAGATGAAAAAATAACATAATACATTAAAAATATTATTTTGCACATATATAAAAGCGCCATCAAAACAGAGGTCGTGCAAAAGTCCTCATTTCATGCTATTTTTAGACAATTTTGGTAAAAAAGAAGTAAAAAAATAGAAAAATTTTAAAGAATTTTCTAAAACCTATTGACAAATGCAAAAGATTTGATTATAGTTAATATTATAATAAATGAAAGCGCAAACTTAATTCGTCAGAGGTAATAACATGACAAGATTTAAAATTGAGGACGATTTCTATTTAGACGAAAAACCGTTCAAGATTTTGTCCGGCGCCATTCATTATTTTAGGATTCCAGCAGAGGATTGGTATCATTCTCTCTATAACTTAAAGGCGCTTGGCTTTAATACAGTCGAGACCTATGTGGCTTGGAATTTACACGAACCTGTTGAAGGGGAGTTTGATTTTGAAGGTGCCAGAAATTTGGAGAGATTTCTTCAAATTGCACAAGATCTGGGTCTCTACGCCATTGTACGCCCGTCTCCATTTATCTGTGCGGAATGGGAATTTGGTGGCTTGCCGGCTTGGCTCTTGACCAAGAACATGCGAATTCGCTCGTCCGATCCGGCCTACATTGAGGCTGTTGCTCGCTATTATGACCAATTATTGCCAAGGCTTGTGCCTCGCTTGTTGGATAATGGCGGAAACATTCTCATGATGCAAGTCGAAAATGAATATGGCTCTTATGGAGAAGATAAGTCTTATCTACGAGCCATTCGGAAATTGATGGAAGACCGAGGGATTGATTGCCCACTCTTTACTTCAGATGGCCCATGGAGGGCTACTCTGAAAGCCGGAACCTTGATCGAAGACGACCTCTTTGTGACAGGGAACTTCGGTTCTAAAGCTCCGTACAACTTTTCACAGATGCAGGAATTCTTTGATGAGTATGGCAAGAAATGGCCACTCATGTGTATGGAATTCTGGGATGGCTGGTTCAACCGTTGGAAAGAGCCTATCATCACACGTGATCCAAAAGAGTTGGCAGAAGCTGTTCGAGAGGTATTGGAGCAAGGCTCTATCAACCTTTACATGTTCCATGGTGGCACAAACTTTGGTTTCATGAATGGTTGCTCGGCTCGAGGAACTCTGGACTTGCCACAAGTTACATCTTATGATTATGATGCCCTTCTCGATGAAGAAGGAAATCCAACTGCTAAATACCTAGCAGTCAAGAAGATGATGGCAACACACTTCCCAGAGTATCCACAGTTGGAACCACTCTATAAGGAAAGCATGGAAATGGAATCCATTCCATTGGTCGAAAAAGTTTCCTTGTTTGAAACTCTGGATAGTCTCTCTAGTCCTACTGAAAGCCTCTATCCAAAAGCGATGGAAGAACTTGGTCAAAGTTATGGCTACCTTCTCTACCGCACTGAGGCAAGTTGGGATGCAGAAGAGGAACGCCTCCGTATCATCGATGGACGTGACCGAGCTCAACTCTTTGTAGATGGTCAATGGATTGCTACTCAATACCAGACAGAGATTGGTGAAGATATGTACTGTCAGGGCAACCGAGAAGGCTTTTCAGAGATTGACATCTTGATTGAAAATATGGGGCGTGTCAACTACGGACATAAGTTCTTAGCGGATACGCAGCGTAAAGGAATTCGTACAGGTGTCTGCAAGGATCTACATTTCTTACTAAATTGGAAACAATATCCACTGCCACTGGGTAATCCTGAGAAGATTGATTTTTCAAAAGGATGGACAGACGGACAACCAGCCTTTTACGCTTTCGACTTTACTGTTGAAGAGCCGAAGGATACCTACTTAGACTTGTCTGAGTTTGGTAAGGGAGCTGCCTTTGTCAACGGGCGTCACCTAGGGCGTTTCTGGAACGTCGGCCCGACCCTCTCACTTTATATCCCTCATAGTTATCTCAAGGAAGGTGCTAACCGCATCATCATCTTTGAAACTGAGGGCGAATATAAAGAAGAGATTCATTTAACTCGTAAACCTACACTAAAACACATAAAGGGGGAAAACTTATGACAATTGTAGGATGCCGTATCGATGGACGTTTGATCCACGGTCAAGTAGCCAATCTTTGGGCAGGGAAACTAAACGTTTCGCGCATTATGGTTGTAGACGACGAAGTTGTTAACAACGATATTGAAAAGAGTGGTTTGAAACTTGCGACACCACCAGGTGTGAAACTCAGTATCTTGCCAGTTGAGAAAGCAGCAGCAAATATCCTTGCTGGTAAATACGATAGCCAACGTCTCTTTATTGTTGCACGTAAACCAGACCGTTTCCTTGGTTTGGTCGAAGCAGGTGTTCCGCTTGAAACACTCAACGTCGGCAATATGTCTCAAACACCAGAAACTCGCTCTATCACACGTTCTATCAACGTGGTAGACAAGGATGTGGAAGACTTCCACAAACTAGCAGAAAAAGGTGTAAAACTCACTGCTCAAATGGTTCCAAATGATCCAGTTTCAGACTTTTTGAGCTTGTTAAAATAGGAAAAAATTTTTAGGAGGTCATTGTTATGATACAATGGTGGCAAATTTTACTTCTCACTTTGTACTCAGCTTATCAAATCTGTGATGAGTTGACAATCGTTTCATCTGCAGGTTCCCCTGTATTCGCTGGTTTCATTACTGGTTTGATCATGGGAGATTTGACAACCGGTTTGTTTATCGGTGGTAGCTTGCAGTTGTTCGTTCTCGGGGTTGGTACCTTCGGTGGTGCTTCTCGTATCGACGCAACTTCTGGTGCGGTTCTTGCAACAGCATTCTCTATCTCTCAAGGTATTGATACCGACCTTGCGATTACAACAATCGCTGTACCAGTAGCGGCACTTTTGACATACTTCGACGTTCTTGGACGTATGACAACTACTTTCTTTGCACACCGTATTGATGCTGCGATCGAACGCTTTGACTACAAAGGTATCGAACGCAACTACCTACTTGGTGCGCTTCCATGGGCTCTTTCTCGTGCCCTTCCAGTATTCTTCGCTCTTGCTTTTGGTGGTGCTTTCGTACAATCAGTAGTAGACCTTGTTAAAGAATATCAATGGGTGGCAGATGGCTTGACACTTGCAGGACGTATGCTTCCAGGTCTTGGATTTGCAATCTTGCTTCGTTACCTTCCAGTTAAACGTAACCTTCACTACCTTGCAATGGGATTCGGTTTGACAGCTATGTTGACTGTTCTTTACTCATATGTAACAGGTCTTGGTGGAGCTGTTGCGGGTATCCTTGGTACTCTTCCTGCTGATGTTGCTGAAAAGATTGGCTTTGCTAACAACTTCAAAGGCTTGTCTATGATCGGTATCTCTATCGTAGGTATCTTCCTTGCAGTTGTTCACTTTAAGAACAGCCAAAAAGTAGCTGTAGCAGCACCTTCTACACCATCAGAAAGTGGGGAAATCGAAGATGACGAATTCTAATTACAAACTTACAAAAGAAGATTTTAATCAAATCAACAAACGTAGCTTGTTTACTTTCCAATTAGGTTGGAACTACGAACGTATGCAAGCTTCTGGTTACCTTTACATGATCTTGCCTCAATTGCGTAAAATGTATGGGGATGGAACTCCTGAATTGAAAGAAATGATGAAAGTTCATACTCAATTCTTCAATACTTCACCATTCTTCCACACAATTATCGCTGGTTTTGACCTTGCCATGGAAGAAAAAGATGGTGTGGGTTCAAAAGATGCCGTTAACGGTATCAAGACAGGTTTGATGGGACCATTTGCTCCTCTTGGAGATACTATCTTTGGTTCACTTGTACCTGCTATCATGGGATCTATCGCAGCAACTATGGCTATTGCTGGTCAACCATGGGGTATCTTCCTTTGGATCGCAGTTGCAGTTGCTTATGACATCTTCCGTTGGAAACAATTGGAATTTGCCTACAAAGAAGGGGTTAACCTTATCAACAACATGCAAAGTACCTTGACAGCTTTGATTGACGCTGCATCTGTACTTGGTGTCTTCATGATGGGTGCTCTTGTAGCAACAATGATCAACTTTGACATTTCTTACAAATTGCCAATCGGTGAAAAGATGATTGACTTCCAAGACATCTTGAACTCAATCTTCCCACGCTTGCTTCCAGCAATCTTTACTGCCTTTATCTTCTGGTTGCTTGGTAAGAAAGGTATGAACTCTACTAAAGCGATCGGTATCATTATCGTTCTTGCAGTAGGTCTTTCATTCATCGGTAAATTCTTGCTTGGAATGGGCGCATAATTTATGACGAAATCATTAATTTTGGTGAGTCATGGTCGTTTCTGTGAAGAACTTAAAGGTAGCACTGAAATGATCATGGGTCCACAGGACAACATTCATGCAGTGGCTCTTCTTCCAGAAGATGGTCCAGAAGAATTTACTGCAAAATTTGAAGCTGCTATCGAAGGATTGGATGATTTCCTAGTCTTTGCGGACCTTCTCGGTGGAACACCTTGTAACGTGGTAAGCCGTTTGATCATGGAAGGTCGCGACATTGAACTCTACGCAGGGATGAATCTTCCAATGGTGATTGAATTTATCAATGCAAGCCTTACAGGTGCAGATGCGGACTACAAGAGCCGTGCTGCAGAAAGCATTGTGAAAGTCAACGATTTGTTAGCTGGCTTCGATGATGACGAAGATGAATAAGATGTGACTTAGAGCATCTTGTATAGAATATAAATGGGAATGGGAGTCACTCCCATTCCCATATTTTCAATAGGAATGAAACAACAATAGATTAGAGGAACTCTATGCTAAATTACACAAAAGAAGAATTACTTGAACTGGGTGCAGAAATCACGACTCGTGAGATCTACCAACAGCCTGATGTATGGAAAGAGGCTTTTGAAGCCTATCAAGCAAAACGAGAAGAAATTGCAGCATTTCTGCAAGGAATTGCGGATAAGCATGATTATATCAAGGTCATCTTGACAGGTGCGGGGACTTCTGCTTATGTAGGAGATACCTTGGTACCATACTTTAAGGAAGTCTATGACGAACGCAAATGGAACTTCAATGCCATTGCGACAACAGATATCGTTGCCAATCCAGAAACTTATCTGAAAAAAGATGTGGCGACTGTCCTTGTTTCCTTTGCTCGTAGTGGGAATTCACCTGAAAGTGTGGCGACTGTTGATTTGGCTAAAGCCTTGGTGGACGACCTCTATCAAGTGACCATTACATGTGCTGCAGAAGATGGTAAATTGGCTCTTCAAGCTCATGGCGATGACCGCAATCTTTTGCTCTTGCAACCAGCTGCTTCTAATGACGCTGGATTTGCCATGACTTCTAGCTTTACGTCTATGATGCTAACAGCTCTCTTGGTCTTTGATCCTACAGAATTTGCTGTGAAAGCTGAACGTTTTGAAGTTGTGTCTAGCCTTGCGCGTAAGATTCTAGACAATGCAGAAGATGTTAAAGAGCTTGTTGACCTAGACTTTAATCGTGTCATCTATTTGGGTGCAGGTCCTTTCTTCGGCCTTGCTCATGAAGCTCAGCTCAAGATTTTGGAATTAACAGCTGGTCAAGTGGCGACCATGTATGAAAGCCCAGTTGGCTTCCGTCACGGTCCAAAATCATTGATCAACGAAGATACAGTTGTTTTGGTATTTGGTACAACGACAGACTACACTCGCAAGTACGATTTGGACTTGGTTCGTGAAGTGGCTGGTGACCAGATTGCTCGTCGTGTTGTGCTCTTGAGTGATCAAGCCTTTGGTCTCGAAAATGTCAAAGAAGTAGCCCTTAGCTGTGGCGGTGTCTTGAACGATATTTACCGTGTCTTCCCTTACATCGTTTATGCTCAACTCTTTGCCCTATTGACTTCACTCAAGGTAGAAAATAAACCAGATACACCGTCTCCTACAGGTACAGTAAACCGTGTGGTACAAGGTGTGATCATTCATGACTATCAAAAATAAGGAAGTGTCTATGAGTAAATTACAATTAAGTCCCAATAAAGTAGCTTGCTTGCAAAAACTTTCAGATGAAAATGGCATTATCTCCGCTCTTGCCTTTGACCAACGTGGTGCTTTGAAACGCCTCATGGCTCAATACCAAACAGAAGAGCCAACAGTGGCTCAAATGGAAGAACTCAAAGTCTTGGTAGCGGATGAATTGACTAAATATGCTTCATCAATGCTTCTCGACCCTGAGTATGGACTTCCAGCTACAAAAGTTCTTGCACCAAATGCTGGTCTTCTCCTTGCTTATGAAAAAACAGGATACGACACAACAAGCACCAAACGCTTGCCTGACTGCTTGGATGTTTGGTCTGCAAAACGCATTAAAGAACAAGGTGCAGATGC
>CAJNCQ010000011.1:0-38096 GCA_905221265.1 bacterium
CAAGACGAAGCAACAAATCTTCCTTACATCTACTTGAGTGCGGGTGTATCAGCTAAACTCTTCCAAGAAACCCTTGTCTTTGCCCACGAATCAGGTGCAAACTTCAACGGCGTTCTTTGTGGCCGTGCAACTTGGGCTGGATCAGTTGAAGCTTACATCAAAGACGGTGAAGCAGCAGCTCGTGAATGGCTACGCACAACTGGATTTGAGAACATTGACGAACTCAACAAGGTTCTTCAAACAACAGCGACTTCATGGAAAGAACGTGTGGAAGCATAAAACAAGTATAGAAGAATCCCTTTTTGTTAAGAAGCTACTTAAGGTTTTGTGACAAAGGATTCTGAAAATAAAACTACAACCATAGATGGTGCATACACTCTCTATGGTTTGTTTACTTAAGAGAAATGGATCAAAGGAGAGAAGAATGAAAGCATACACAGAGCGTGTATTTGGAAATCATGAGGGCAAGGATGTCTTGGCCTATCGCTTTGAGACTGATGGTGGTTACCAGCTTGAAGTTATGACTTATGGTGCGACCATCTTGCGCTATGTCACACCTGACAAGGCTGGAAACTTTGCCAATGTGATTTTGGGCTTTGATGATTTTGATAGCTATGTAGGCAATAGTCCCAAGCATGGAGCAAGTGTGGGACCAGTAGCAGGCCGTATTGCAGGTGCGACATTTGAGCTCAATGGAAAGACCTACGACCTTGAAGTCAACAACGCTAGCAACTGTAACCATAGTGGTTCAACAGGTTGGGATTCAAGCTTGTTTGAATTAACTGAGGTGAGCGACCATGGCTTGACCCTCTACACAGAGCGTACAGACGGGACAGGAGGATTCCCTGGTAATCTCAAGATCTGGATCAGCTACCAATTGGAAGAAAGTGGTGCCTACGAAATCAGCTACAAGGTGACGACAGATCAGGATACGCTTGTCAATCCAACTAATCACAGCTACTTCAACTTGTCTGGTGATTTCACGCAGACAATTGACCGCCATGTCTTCCAGCTAAATACCGAGGGCATTTACCCAATTGCTCCGGACGGTGTTCCAGATAAGACTCCAGATGCTACTTGTGATGTGGTAAAACACATCTACAATGGAGCTTTGTTGAAGGACATCTTTGCAGAGGACGATGAGCAAATCCAGCTGGTATCTGGTTTGGATCACCCATTTGCCCTTCCTGCAGGTCATGACAATGCTGGTTTCCTTTATGACCAAAACTCAGGTCGTTTCCTACTTTTCAAGACAGAGGCCCCTTGCTTTGTGGTCTACACAGCAAACTTTGTGGATGAGAGTGTCATCATAGCTGGTCAGCCAATGGTGCAGCACAATGGGATTGCCCTTGAAGCGCAAGCTTTACCAGATGCCATTCACAGTGACCTCAAAGACCAAGTCATTCTCAAAGCCGGGGAAACTTTCACCAGCAAAACTCGCTACGAGCTTGTTGTAAAATAAAAAGAAGAGCTGGTTTCCAGCTCTTTTGAGTTCCGTGCTGTTGTATTGACATTAGAGGCAGTTTGGTCAGTACATGGCTTATTTTTCTTTTTTCTGTTTCTCGATTCTCTCTAACATTCTGTTTTTACGCTCCTCCAGTTTTTGGATTTGCTTGAGTAAAAGATCTGAAAAGTCACTATCGAGCTCTTCAGCCTCTCCACTACTATACCAATCTAAGGCGACAATGTGATTATTTTTATCAAAGCAGAAAATCACATCTCCATCACCGATGATAGACAGAAAAGGGATATAATTTACAAAGCCTAGTTCATGTAATTCTTTGGTCTTCAGTCGAATGTCTAGAAAATCAGGTATCTCATTTGCAATGCCGTAAACCTTAATACCACGGCAAAATGTCCAAAATGGTGCCACATCAAATGCTTTAGCTCTAGGCCACAGTTCCTCCCTGACTTCCATATATAGTCCGCCTAGGGGTGACATGGTAAATTCTCTAAAGTCGTCTGGAAGACTGATTTGATACAGTTTTTCAAAATCTTCTATATCCTGTTCGGAGGGTTCATTTCCCATGCAGGCTACAACTTGGTAGGTTTTAGAATCATAATGATGAAAATAATCATAGACTTTTTCTAGTGACATTGCTATTCCTCTCTATTCTACGTAAATATATTCAACAACTAAATCACAAAGCTGATTATCCTTATCATAGCCAAAGTACACAGGATAGACACCATCTCCAAAACCTGATTGGATCATCGGAATGCTTAGGTCAGTGTTGGGGATTTTAAAATTAATCCAATCCCCACCCTCACGTTGATAAAGGGGATTGTCTATGGCATTTTGAGCAAAAACTGCTGCAAAGAAATCGTCGTAGATATTTTTGTCAGGATTTTCTTTATACCAACTCTCTTCAAAATCGCAGTAGGCATTCTTGGTGTCAACGTCCACTATCGTTGCCAGACCTGCATCAACTGAAAATCCAAAATAAGAGTCTTTTTCAACAGTGTCTATATCTTCATCACCAGTCAGTGCTTCATAGTAGATGACTGGCACTTGATCTGTAAATTGGATTCTCGTTGCTACATACCTGTAGTGATCTTCTTCTAACTTGGCTACTAAGGTTTTTAGTCTATATGTTCCTTTGGGTACAGATTGTAAGTAGGGCTTTTCCTCTCTACGGAGCCAGACCAAAGGATCGCGAACCAGAATTTCTCCGCTAGGGAAAGTCACTTCCCCCATATCCAAAACAAAAATTTCTGCACCCTGTATTTCTTTCCTCTCAAAACACTCTGCATAATTGACAGACGAAGTGAGTAGATGTTTTATTTCTTGGTACTTTTGCAACCATTCTTTTGAAACTTGTATTTTTCTCATAAACGGTTCCTTTCTAAATCTTCTATCTTATGCTTTTATTTCCCTAATTATCGAAAAGATTAGGTCTTTAAGACTTTCTGCGACATACACAACTTCATCAGGATCATGAATATAGCAAAGAATCTGACCTTCTTTTCCTTCTTTGTCAGGATCAAAATCCAGCATCAGGAAACAACTGTCACAATACTCGGCAAAAGGAATCCATTTTTTATTAAAAAGATAGGGTTTTATCCTCTCGTCCCGCATTTTTTCAATGTCTTGGCTTGTAAAATGCTCAGGAAATTCAGTTAAGAGGGCGTCTCTGTTTTGAAAATAGTGTTTAGTGTTTTCGATAGCCTGCAGGCTCATCAAGCAAAAGGCCATGTCTCTTTCATCTACAAGGCAAGGCAGAATACTGAGATAGTTACTCCCGTTTTTATACCTGTAGAGCTCTTTTACCTCATCAGGCAACGTTATCCCAAATTTCTCCTCAAATGCTACCAGTTCTTCCTCAGAAGCTCCAGGGATTTCCTGATAATCGTCCAGATATTCTTCCTTCACAGGATCATCCAAATCCCATTCTTCAAAGTTTTCGCAAATGTACTCTTCTATCTTTTTTATCTCATTCCTTATCTGCATACCATCCACCCTTTATTTGCTTAGTTACAGCTCTCCTTCGATTATTTGTTGCATATATGACGACAGATCATTTACAAATTCTTCAAAACTGCAGATATCTTTCATCTCTTCATGCTCTATATCATAGAAAGCCACCTTCTTGGTTTTAGGATTCCATACAATATAGATATGGTCATAATCTCCCGTCTGTTTAGAAATACGTAGGACTTTCTGTCTGCCTTTTTTCATCGGAACAGTATTGATTAAAGAAAAAAACTCTATCCATTTAAAATCACAGTCATTAAGTTCAAAATGTAATTCCTCGCTTTGAAGAAAATCAATGACCACCTTAGGCAGTTTAAATGGCTTCAGTTCATCCAGTTTATTTTGTAAACTGTGGTATTCTTCAGGCTCTAACTGCTTAAAATAGTCAGCCATCTCTTCATCGCCATTTTCAAGTGCGATGCTGTATGGACGCATACCGCCTTTTTCTGTTATGGTTACATCCGCCCCATTTTCTACAAGATATTGACACATTTTCAAATCAACATACCTAGCGGCTACACATAGCGGAGTCGACTTAAAAGGATAGACCGTATCAGGGGGCATTGTAGTTAATATTAACTCCGTTCTTTATAAAGAAATCAAGCACTTCATAATTTCTCTCTGAAACTGCACTGCGAAATGCCTGTCCACCGTATTTTTCTACCCTATGTCCTAATTCGTGGATAAGAGGTAGGTTCTCATATTTTTTCCCATATAAAGCCTGTTCAAAGGCCTCTGTCTTTACCTCATTTACACAGTTCACCTTTGCGCCATGTTCTACCAGATACCTGATAATAGCTTTATCACAATACCTTACAGCAAGCAAAAATGAAGGACTTCCTTTTACATTCAGATTGACGCCCTTTTGCACAAGCCATTTTACAGAGTCAAAACTTTCCATAATCAAAGCTATTTCTAAAGGTGACAAAGTGGTATACTTACCTATTTTTATACCCTTTTCAATATCCCATCCCTTTGAAAAATACTCATCTAGTGCGGGTATATTCCCCTTTATAATATCACCTACAATTTGTGGAACAGATTTAAAATTTCCTATATCTTTTAATTTGACCATTTTAGGTCTCCTACAGATTATGTACTCATCTGTTATAATTTATTTCCCCTAAAGGAAGCGGATCAGGATTTAAGCTTACCCAGAGAACCGAAAGTTCACACAAACGTTCAGTTATAGTATCTTCATCACTGTCTTTTGCACGGATGCTGGAAATCAGTTCCTTAGTTTCTTCCAGTTCTTCTTCGGAAAGCGGTGTGCCTGAAGCGAAATGATTTGGCAGGGCTTTAAGCATGTTCCGGTAGTGTTTATCCCAGTTGACACCGCCATTTCTATAGAGCTCATCCTGTACGCGCCCTGTTATACGGATCACTTCGCCTTGTACTGTTTTCGCTGGCCCGCTTGAAGGAATGAGTAAATCCCAAAGCTCGTTATACTGCTCCTTCCAAGAACCTTTTTTTACAATAATAGGAGAAACTCCGTCATGTATCTTGCGTTTCGGAGCAGGCTTTACATCAAACAGTGCATAGAGTCTCTCAAGCCCTGCTTCTGTTTCAGTCAAGTAATCTTTATTAAAGTTTTCTCTGTGAAATTCAAAATCCTTTCCGATTAGTTCGACTCTTTCTGCCATATCAGGAGTTACCTCAGCGCCCGCCTTTATGAGCATTTCTGCAATTTCTGCTGCCTGTGCAATATTAATCTGCCTACAAGTAGCAAGGGCTTCAGCTAAAGGAGTTCGTCCCATATCAGTTTTGGGATTAACATCTGCACCTTTTTCAATCAAAAAACTTACTATCTTAGGTCGGAAAAACCCTGTTGCCGTATGTAGAGGTGTACTCCCATATGTATCAGGTTTTTGTATATCTCCGCCTAATTCATACAGCAGTTTTACAGTATCTCTCCCCAAAGCGGCATGTTTATATAAAGGTGTACGTCCATAATAATCAGGAGTATTTACATCTAACCCCTGTTCCACCAGCCAGATAACAAGCTCATCAGGAACACCGCCATAATGAAGTGCCGTATTTAAGCTGTATCTGCCGTTATGAGCAGTAAGCTCACATTTATCATATACGGCTTTAAGAGCTTCAATATCTCCTGCTGTAATCAGTTCATCAAAATTTTTAGGTAAGGTCACTCTTTTTTTGGCCATTGTTCCTATCCTTTAATATAAAACTAACATTTGCATTTTACATTTCTAAACCCACTTAAGCCCATCAACATTTTTTAAAATCATAGATCTTCCATCGTAGTCATTTTTTAACTCGATTTCTTTTTCCTTAACCGAAATGTTGTTGTACCAGTGGTCCAAACTTGCATATTTTCCTGTATGGATATTGATAAGCATGCTTGTTATAGGATCCCAAGTGCCCTTTTCCACTGTTTCTGCAAGCAAATAATAGGCATCTAAAAATATGAGATTTCTTCCATACATCCAAAATGGAAGTTGAATATTTAACAAAGGCAATTTTGCAGAAAAAATATCATCTCCACGTGGTGGAACGGTTTCATAATGAAATTCTATCTCACTCCCATAATATGCTATCGTTGCTTCTTCGCAACCGATGCTTTGAGGAGTACCCTCCTCAGCTACTAAAAATTCCATTGGCTTCCCCTTGTATTTTTATTGAATGAACTCCGACCAGACTCTCCACGTTTACAACCAGATGGTAAAGGTAATCACCTGCTTTTTGTAGGTGACAAAGATTTTCCCTCTAAACAGGCTGACAAGGTGTTGAGCCATAGAGAGGCCAATGCCATACCCAGAGGTGGTTTGGTTATTGTGTGATGTTTCAGCGCGATAAAAGCGGTCAAAGAAGCGTTTAATACTGGCAGGCCGCCCGTCTTTGTAGTCGTTAGATACGGTGATACAGGTGCGCTTGCGTAGGAGATAGGCTTTGCGTTTGAGAGTCAGGCGGATGGTGCCTGCTGGATCACAGTATTTGCGGGCATTGTCAAGAAGAATGCTAAGAAGCTCATAAAATTCCTCTTGGGCTACTTTTTCTACAAGGTCTGCTTCAATCAGGCTTTCAAATTTTTTATCCTCTTTGGTAAAGAGAGGAGCAAAGTCTGAGGCGACCTTTTCAGCGATGACGGAGATATTTTGAGGAGTTAGTTTGATATCCTCTTGTTCCTCGAGCCGAGCAAGTCGGATCAGTCTTCCAATCAAGTGGTTGAGACGCTCGGTCTGTTCCTTGGTGCTGATACTCCACTCAGTCTCTCCTTCCATGAGTTCTTGAAGCTCGGTATTGGCCGAAATGATAGCCAGCGGTGTTTTGAGTTCATGACCTGCATTAGTGATAAACATCCGTTGTTTTTCATAGTTCTTGACAAAGGGACGGATAACAATCCCAGAAATCAAGGTAAAGAGCAGAGCAAGGAGAAATAGGCTAGCCAGTGATAACCAGATAGAGACTTGAAAGAGGGTGTCCCGTTCGCGAATGTAGTTGGTAGCTTCAAAGAAGACTAGGAGCTTACCCGAAGCTGTCTGACTAATCTGGTAGGTGAAGTAGCGCCCGTTGCGAGTAATCGTGCCATAGGTTTCCGGTTTTTTAAGAATTTTCTGGAGAAAACCTCTGACGTCTGCTTCGGTCAGTGATTGGACATTCCCTAGAGAAATAGTGTAGTCATTCCCCTTTTCTCTGACAGAGAAATACTGAAAATTGTAGATAATTCCTTCCTGAATGTTCTTTTTGGTGAAACTTTCCTTGATTTCATCTGTGATTGGGAGTTCGCCTTCATTTTTAGACAAGATGGAGAGGACGGTTTGGATATTATCCTCTGTCTGAGTATAGACGATGCTATTCATCAAGACCAGAAAGAATGCAAGAATCAGAGCGATAGCAGCAGTGGCTGTGACAATAAACTTGATGCGTAGTTTTCGAAACATCTAGTCTCCTCCTATCAGTTGGAAAGGCCCTTCTGCAGATCCTAAGATTTGCAAGTTGGACTGGACACTTTGGAGTTTTTGGCGGAGATAGGAAATATAGAGAAAAACGAGCTCGTAATCCCTTTCTTCCAGCTCCTCTGGCCAGATTTGCTCTAGTAGTTGTTGACAACTGAGGGTCTGGTTAGCATGCTGAATGAGGAGGGTCAAGAGTTGAGTCTCCTTTTTCCCTAAACGAATGCTGTTTGTAGCAGCTAATTCTTGTTCGTCAATATCCAAGCGAGTATTTCCTAATTGGACCGTATCTGGGGTATAGTCCTCCAGACGGCGGGCAGTAGAACGGAGTCTAGCCAATAGTTCCTTGAGTGAGAAGGGCTTGGTCAAGTAGTCGTCGGCACCTGCATCTAGTCCGGTTACACGATCATCTACTTCAGCCATGGCTGTCAGCATAATAACGTGGGTCGTATTGCCCAACTGGCGAATTTCTTTGAGGGCTTCGATTCCTGTCTTGATCGGCATCATGATGTCAAAAATCATGAGGTGATAGTGGTTAGTTGTAGCTTTTTCGACAGCATCTTGTCCATTAAAAACAGAATCAACGCTATAGCCTTCGCGTTCTAAGGCTACGGTGATGACGCGATTTAGTTGAGCTTCATCTTCGGCAAGTAGGATTTTCATAGGTTCTCCTTAGTCTTGGTCAGATCGCTGAATCAAATCACGGATGGTCTGCATGGTCAAGTCGCATGAAGCAAGCTCATCGGCACAACGTTTGAGCTCGCGCGTGATTCGTTCAGGATTTTGGATGTTTTTCTTGTACTTCATCTGGTGCTCAAGGCTGGCCCAAGAGTCCATAGCAATCGTGCGTAGTTGGATCTCGATAAAGTAGGTACCTTGGGCATTCCCCAGACAGTCTGGGTAGGGGGTAGTCACCTCGAGAATCAGATGATAGGAACGGTAGCCATTAGGTTTGACCTGACGGATATAGTCTTTCTCTTTGAAAATATGGATGGTGGGTATCTGACGAATATACTCTACGATGCGGTAGATATCATCTGTAAAGCCTGTGATGATACGAACGCCGATAGCATCTCGGATTTCTTTGAGAGCGGATTGACTTGTCTGAGGAAGGCCTTTGCGTTGGCATTTTTCACGCATACTTTCCTCGGTTTTGATACGCGCATGCAAATGCTCATATAGTTTGAGGGAGGTTTCTTTTTTATAATTAGCTGCGGCTTCTTCCATATCTTGAATAAAGGTCTGCAAGATAGTGGGTAAGTAGACTTCGCAAGGGCCATAGATAGAGTTCATAGGCTGGTCCATTCTAAGAATGACTCGTATTGCTACGAGCATAGATTCTAATAGTATTTGTCATTCTATTATATCATGAAAGCGATAGCAGGGTGAGATTCTATTGATAAAGAGGGAACGAGAATTTTGACAAAGGAGTCCATTAGAGATATAATGAAGAAAAATCGACCAAGGATAAGAAGATGACAAACTCAAAGTATATTACACGGCTCAAACGCTCAGAAGGCCAGTTGCGTGGTATTCAAAAAATGATAGAAGAAGAGCGTGATTGTGCAGATATCATTACCCAGTTGACAGCGGTTCGTTCGAGTGTGGAGCGTGTGATTGAGATGATCATTACCGAGAATCTCACAGCCTGCATCAACCACCCCCTAGACGACCCTGAGGCTCAAAAAGAGCGCTTAGAAAAGGCTGTTCAGTACCTAATCAAACGAAAATAGTAGTTCTCTATGTGATAGAACAAGATAAGAAAGTGGATCACAGGAGGGGAAAGATGACAAAAGAAGAACGAGCAGAAAAATGGTTTCAGAGTGTTCCTGAGGCAGAAGCTATTCCTATACAAACTAAAATGGAGATCTGTAGTCAGGCAGCGAAGCGAATGGCGTTTATCTGGCTTGGCCTACTTGGTGTGGAATGTTTGTTCCTATTGTGGGTCACTGGGGGCGAACTTTTTAATCAAGTAGCGGACTTTCTAAACCAGCTATCAGAAGGGAGCCCCACAAAAAATCGATATAAGGGTCTCGCACTTGCAGGGACTCTTATTTGTCTGCCTGTCTTGATTTTGCCTAGCGTTGTTGCCCATTTCTTTAGACAAGGTTGGATTCAAAAAGAGGCTGAAAAGGTAGTCAAAGAGATGGCCCCTGTTACAAGTGATCAGCCTGTTCTAGCAGGAGACGAGAGAGCAGATTTTTCGAGCATTTCAGGAAGAATCTTTGCGGATTGGGTGCTAGATGATGGTGAGAAGGAACAAAATGGCTTTGGATTTGAGGAAGTATGGCAGCAACTGGCAGCCGTCCAAGATGGTGGTAGGGATTTTCTCACTTTAATACCTCAGCAACCAGTTAAACTAAAGGGGAGTCAGCTTGTATCGGATTTTGCACAGGTTTGTCAGGATGAAGATTCGGACGGTTTTCGTTTTGAGGTTAGTGTAGCTGATGCCGAACGGATCAACGAGAATGTAATCTACGAAAAAAATGGTCTGAGCGAGAAAGAAACTCAAGACTTGCTTCGGGCATATTTGGAGAACAGAGTTACATCGGACCTAGAAGACTGGGAAATTGTACTAGATATGCGGACAGATGAGCAGAAAAATATCGCAATCTATCAAGAAATAACCCAACTGCTAACAGATGATAGTGAGGTACGATCTCGTTTGACCTCCTGTTTTGAATCACCGAAAGCCTATTTCAAGCAGTATGCAGATAGATATGACGAGCGAGGAATAAGCGAAGAGGTTGATGAAGCTACGATAAAATGGCTTGCTATTGCTGATGAACTGCTCGCTGTGAATACAGTGATTGAGTTAGACTGGAAGACAGATAAGGATGAATTTCTGTACCAATTAACGCCTCTGGCAGCTAAACAAACTCTTGATTTGGAGGAGAATTGGTTCGACGAGGATGACATCCTTACTTGGTGTAAGATTTTGGACGAAAGATGGGCTGGATACGATTTCTGTCTTGCTTGTATGAATATTAATAGCGATAGTTATGTGCTATTTATCTGCAAGAGGGATATTCTGGAAAAATTAGTCACCTTGAGTCACACAATCAATCAGCGTTTCGGCCATGCAAAAAATATGTAATTGCTAGTGTATTTCAAGGAGGGAGTTCAAGATGACTTTTGCATTTAAGGATGCACCCAATACAGCCTGTATAGTTTGTCACCATGTCTTGGCTGGCAAAAATTCGATCACCTTTATCTCCCACGATGAAGAGGATGGCATGTGGCAATTTTTGTGTTCAGAAGACCATACTGGAGAGGATGCACGCCTCATTTCCTTAGCTGAAGCATTTAAACTAGACGCATCCATCGGACAAGTCGCGGATATACCTTGTGGCTATGCGGTGGAAAGAAAAGATGGGCTTGCTGGCTGGAAATCATGCCCATCTTAACAGTTGGGGCTCCGTCTAAGATAACTTGTATGAAAATGAAAGAAACCTAGAGATACTTGGATATAAATTGGAAGAAAACCCGTTTTTGTTGTATAATTAAAGGTAGTAAGATAAGTTAAAGGAGGCCAGCAAATGGAAGCATACGAAAAAGTAGTAGAGATGCTAAATGAGCTAGATATTCCCTTTGAAATCGTGGAGCACGAGCCAGCCTTGACGACAGAGCAAGCCGATAGCTTTATCGAAGGGATCGAAGGTGTCCGTACCAAAACCATGTTTCTCACCAACAAAAAGAAAACAGCCTACTATCTGGTAATCATGGATGATCAAAAGCGTCTAGATATGGACCTCTTGAAAGACTTGTTAGGAGCCAATAGAATCCGTATGGCTTCCTCTGAGAGCCTGTTTGAAAAAATGAGCTTGCCCGCAGGCGTTGTCTCTCCATTTGGCTTGCTGAACAATGCTGACAAAGATATTCAGGTTTATTTCGACAAAGAAATCATGTCTGAAAAACGGATGAGTTTTCACCCCAATACCAATGAAAAAACTCTCTTTTTGAATACGAAAGATATACTCAAATTCCTAGAAGCTATTGGCTATGAGGTTCATATCATCGAGTTATAAAGATTAAAGAAACCGACTAAGTTCATCTTAATCGGTTTTTTGATTATTCTACTTGACCGGGCCAAGCATTCATACCACCTTCTACGTTGATAACGGTGAGACCTTGGGCACTAAGAAATTGACAGGCAGAGGCAGAACGCACTCCACCTTGACAAATGACATGGTATTCCTGGTCAGGTTTGAGTTCTTTGTAGCCTTGCTCCAAGGTGCTTAACGGAAGATTTTTTGCATCTGGCGCATGTCCTGCTTGGAATTCATGTACTTCACGTACATCGATAAGATCTAGGTTTTCATTTTGATATTTTTCATAAAAGTCAGCCATGCTGATACTAGTTACCATATTCTACTCCTTCTGGGTTAGCCATTTTGTATAGTGAATAAGCGCCGTCAAGGTTTTGGACGGTAAATCCTGCTTGTTTGAGGATACGCTCTGCGATATAGCTGCGCAAACCACTGTGGCAGCTAACGATGTAGGCTTGGTTCTTATCCAGTTCATCCAAGCGTTCCCGTAGTTCGTTTAGGGGAATGTGGATAGTGTCGACTTTGAGTCGACCACTTTGGAATTCGCCACTGGTCCGCACGTCTAGGAATTTCTTTCCTTTAGCTAGTTCGTCTTCGAGCTGGTACCATTGAACGTTGTCGCTGAGACCTTCGATAAGGTTCAAGGCTGCGTAACCCAGCATATTGACGGGATCCTTGGCAGAGCCAAATGGTGGCGCATAGGTAAACTCTAACTCTGGTAAGTCAAAGACGGTGAGATTTCCCTTGATAGCAGTTGCCAGGATATCGATTCTCTTGTCAACGCCTTTCTTCCCGACTCCTTGGGCACCGTAGATTTTGCCGTTGGTTGGGTCAAAGAGGAGTTTCAAGGTCATATCAGTAGCGCCTGGATAATAACCAGCGTGGTCTTTCCCACTGACATGAAGAGCCTTGTAAGGAAGTTGATTCATGCTAAGGATACGCTCGCTGAGACCAGTCGAAGCAGCTGTCATATCAAAGGCACGAACGATTGCAGTGCCGATACTGCCCTTGTTTGTACGACCGAGTCCTGCGATGACGTCCGCGACTTGGCGTCCCTGACGATTAGCAGGAGAAGCGAGAGAGATGAGGGCATCTTGGCCCGTAATCTCTTGCTTGACGACGATGGCATCTCCAACTGCAAAAATATCTTTTTGACTGGTTTCGTAGTGTTCGTCGACCAAGATACCGCCACGTAGTCCCAGTTCGATCCCCGCAGCTTTGGCCAGTCCATTTTCAGGTTCAACACCGACAGAAAGGATGGTGAGGTCAGAAGCAATCTTTTGACCATTTTCGAGAACGATGGTTTTTCCTTGCTCTTCAAATCGAGTCGCAGACTGAGAAGTGATAACACGGACGCCGTTTGCCAGCAATTCTGCTTGGACAAAGGCCGCCATTTCCTGATCTAATGGTGGCAAGACATGGGGGGCTTTCTCCACGATGGTGACTTGCAATCCCCGTTTCGCCAGATTTTCAGCCATTTCAAGCCCGATAAAGCCTGCACCGATAACGACAGCTTCTTTTGGATGATTGTCCAAGGCTGCCATAATCTCATCGAGATCAGGAACATTGCGAAGCGTGTAGGCATTATTAGCTTCTGCCAAACCTTCAATGGCAGGCACGAACGGTTTAGCTCCTGGAGAGAGGATCAGCTTGTCGTAGCTTTCTGTGAATTCCTGTCCATCGTGTCGCACCGTCACAGTGTGCTTTTCTGGCGAAATCTGGACTACCTCGTGAAATGGTCGCACATCGAGATTAAAGCGTGCCCTGAGACTTTCAGGAGTTTGGACCAATAAACTATCACGGTTTGCAATTTCTCCTGAAACATAGTAAGGAAGTCCACAGTTTGCAAAGGAAACAAAGGGACCTTTCTCAAAAATAGTGATCTCAGCGTCTTCCATGAGACGTCTGAGACGGGTTGCTGCTGACATACCGCCTGCAACTCCCCCGACAATGATAATTTTCATTGACTTTCTCCTTTATGCTTCTAGATGACCTTACCTGTCCAAGCACTCATACCGCCTCGGACATTGATGACATCGTAGCCTTTTTTCTTAAGCTTTTTCGCAGCTAGTTTGCTTCGTACACCAGAGTGACAAATGACATAAAGTGTTTCTTTTGTCGCAGGTGTGTAAGATCCGATTTCCGTTAAAGGAACATTTTTTGCATTTTTGATATGGCCTCTACGGAATTCCATAGGCGTCCGAACATCTAGTAGCTGAATCGGTTCTCTGAGTTTGGCTTCTAACTCGCTGGTAGAAATACTGTCAATTTTTGTAAATAATAAGTGAAACATAGGCACCTCCGATATACCCTTATGGGGTATATTAAACCATGAAGTCAAGCTTTTGTCAAGCAAGTTGTTTTAACTTGGAGGGGATTGGTTTTGAGAGTCTATAAAGCAGGCTATTCTTGACCTTTCAAAGGCTTTTTGATATGATGAGTCCAAAGTAAGTATGAGGTGATACTATGACCAGCGAATACCAGAAAATGATAGCAGGGGAGCCTTACCGTCCGTCGGACCCAGAATTACGGGCCTTGGCGCAGGCTTCTCGCCAAAAACAGGCTGCCTTTAACAAGGAAGAAGATCCCTTGAAGGGTGCGGAGATTATCAAGACTTGGTTTGGTTCAACTGGGCAAAATCTCTATGTCAATCCACGCCTGGTGGTCGATTATGGGGTCAACATCCATCTAGGGGAAAATTTTTATTCTAATTGGAATTTGACCATGCTGGATGTTTGTCCGATTCGCATTGGGAACAACGCCATGCTTGGCCCCAACTGTCAGTTTTTAACCCCACTCCATCCACTGGATCCTCATGAACGTAATTCACGTGTCGAATATGGTAAGCCCATCACTATCGGAGACAATTTCTGGGCTGGAGGTGGTGTCATTGTCCTTCCTGGAGTGACACTAGGAAATAACGTAGTTGCAGGAGCGGGGGCCGTGATCACCAAGTCCTTTGGAGACAATGTTGTTCTAGCTGGTAATCCCGCGCGCGTGATTAAGGAAATCCCTGTGAAAGAAAACTAAAAAGAACAGCCTCGGCTGTTCTTTTTATGAGCTTTAGTCTTATAAATTTTTCTTCTTTTTGGCTTTCTTGGTCAAGGAGACATCGCACTGGGGAATCTTGGTTTAAAACCCCTATTAAAGGTAGTCTAGCGTTCAAAAATTGTTTTTAGCAGTCCTTTCTAAAAAATTACTAAGCGAAATCTAATCCAAACTAAATTTAAGGAAACTTTCAGAAAAGTTTTAGTTTCGTTTCAGAAATCTTCGGTAGACTGTCTAGCTATATCATACGAAGGAGAGGAAAAAGGTATGAAATCAAAAAAATGGACCCTGCTCGCAACGAGTTTAACGGCAGTGGTGCTGATGGCAGCATGTGCCCAGTCAACAACTACATCCAATACCAATGAAACGACAAATAGTGCCACAACAACTTCAACAAAGACAAACCAATCTTCCTATTTTACAGAGAAGGACTATGATACTTCTTATGATGAAAGCACAGCTTCTAAGATTGAGCTATCTGGCTCATCTGCAAACGTCTCTGGAGATGGGGTGACAGTCTCTGGATCAACAGTGACCATCACAAAATCTGGAACCTATGTGATTTCAGGTCAGTCTGACGGAGTGCAGATCAAGGTCGAGGCAGATAAGTCGGCAGATGTTCACCTAGTCCTAAAAGGTGCGACCATGACCAATACCAATGCAGCGATATCTGCGACATCGGCCGGCCACGTCTATTTAACTCTAGCAGAGGGAACCACCAACAGTCTCTCTGACTCAAGCTCTAACAGCGATGAAAAGGCTGACGCAGCTCTCTTTTCTAAGGTAGATTTGACCATCAACGGGAAAGGAACTCTCAATGTAGATGGCAAGAAGAACAATGGTATCAAGGCCAATGACACCCTCCATATCACGGGTGGAACCTATAACATCACAGCAGTTGGCGATGCCTTTAATGTTAATGATGAACTTAACATCACTGGTACGACTATGACTATCGATGCCAAGGAAGATGGTGTCAAAGTTGATAATGATGAGGATACTTCAGTCGGAACCATGTACCTATCCAACAACAATATCACAGTCACAGCAGGAGATGATGGCATCCACGCATCAGGTGATTTGGTTATCGATAATGGTACCTACACCGTCAAGAATTCGACAGAAGGACTTGAAGGTAAGTCAATCACTATCAACGGTGGGAACCTGACAGTAGAAGTTGGTCAAGGGGATACAGACCCAATCGACTCAAACGGGGATATCACGGTTACAGGTGGAACCATTAAAATGATTGGTCAAACAGGTTTTGACTTTGATGGAACAGCGACCTACACAGGCGGTGATATCTATCTCAACGGCGAAAAACAAACGGAAATCGTCAACTCTATGCCTGGAGGCGGTGGACCAAATGGAGGCCCTCAAGGCGGAGGTCCAGCCCCTGGCGGACAAGGATAAAAAAGAATCTCCTTTCTCGAATGAACTGCCCCCCAAAAGTTAGACAGAAAAAATCTAACTTTTGGGGTCAGTACGAAAGAGAAGGGAGATTTTTGTGTTGTTACTAGAGGAAATGTAAAGACAACTCCTTGACACTCCGTCAGCTTTTGATACAATAGTACAAAATTAGAGGAGGTGGGCTATGATTCAGAAACATGCGATTCCTATTTTAGAGTTTGATGGCAATCCCCAGGCGGTCCTTATGCCAACACATGAGGGATTGGACTTAAAGTTGCCAAAGAAGTGCATCTATGCGTTTTTGGAGGAAGAGATTGACCGCTACGCTAAGGAAGTAGGGGCGGATTGTGTTGGTGAGTTCGTTTCGGCCACCAAGACTTATCCAGTCTACGTCCTCAACTACAAGGGTGAGGAGATCTGTCTGGCCCAGGCACCCGTGGGCTCTGCCCCAGCGGCCCAGTTTATGGATTGGTTGATTGGCTATGGTGTGGAGAGAATCATTTCCACTGGAACTTGTGGCGTCCTAACCGATATAGAGGAAAATGCCTTTCTCATCCCCGTTCGCGCTTTGCGAGATGAGGGGACTAGCTACCACTATGTAGCGCCTTCTCGTTATATGGAGATGCAGATTGAGGCTATCTCTGCTATTGAGCAAGTCTTGGAGCAAAGAGGCATTCCTTATGAGGAGGTTATGACCTGGACGACAGATGGTTTTTACCGAGAGACGGCTGAAAAGGTTGCTTATCGTAAGGAAGAAGGCTGTGCTGTTGTGGAGATGGAGTGCTCTGCTCTTGCGGCAGTAGCTCAGTTACGTAGGGTTGTCTGGGGAGAACTGCTCTTTACCGCAGATTCCTTGGCAGATCTGGACAACTACGACAGTCGTGACTGGGGTTCTGAAGCTTTTGACAAGGCACTTGAACTCTGTCTTGCCATTGTGCACCACATGTGAGTGTTCTGACTGTTTTTATGGTAGAATGTAGCTATGTTATTCAAATCTTTTTTGGAAAAAATCAAGACGACGCTGTCTCGGTTATCACCAGCCCGGCGCATCTTTTTAAGTTTTGCCTTAGTTATCTTCTTTGGCTCGCTCCTTTTAAGCCTTCCCTTTGTGCAAGCAACAACGTCACAAGCTACCTACTTTGACCATCTCTTTACGACAGTGTCCATGGTCTGTGTGACAGGGCTTTTCACCCAGTCGGTGGCCTCGACTTACAATATCTGGGGTCAGTTGATCTGTATGATTTTGATCCAGATCGGTGGTTTGGGTCTCATGACCTTTATCGGAATCTTTTATATCCAAGGCAAGCAAAAGCTCAGTCTTCGTGGCCGGGAGACCATTCAAGAAAGTTTCAGTTATGGAGAAACCCAGTCTCTAAAGGATTTCATCCGATCGATCTTTCTGACGACTTTTCTGGTGGAAGGAATTGGTGCCTTTCTCTTGAGTTTTCGCTTTATTTCTGAATTTGGCTGGGGACGAGGGGTGTTAACCTCTATCTTTTTGGCTGTTTCAGCCTTCTGTAATGCTGGATTTGATAATTTTGGAAGTACGAGTTTGGTAGCTTTTCAAACGGACCCCTTGATCAATCTAGTGATTGCGGGTTTGATTATCACGGGTGGTCTAGGATTTATGGTCTGGTTTGACCTAGCGACCCAGTTTGGGAAAAAGAAAAAACGCCGCCTGCGTTTCCATACCAAGTTAGTTCTCTTTTTAACGGCGGGAATTTTACTCTTTGGAACAGTATCGACTTTGTTCATCGAGTGGAACAATCCTGGGACGATTGGAAATCTCAGCGTTCCAGAGAAACTGCTGGTTAGTTTCTTCCAAACCGTCAGCATGAGAACGGCAGGCTTTGCTTCCATTGACTACACCCAGGCTCGACCAGTGACCTTGTTCATCTATATCCTACAGATGTTTCTGGGCGGGGCACCTGGAGGGACAGCGGGGGGACTCAAGATTACGACCTTCTTTGTCTTGTTGGTCTTTGCTCGTAGCGAACTACTCGGCTTGCCTCATGCCAATGTGGCTCGGAGGACCATTGAACCCCGAACCGTGCAAAAATCTTTCAGTGTCTTTATTATCTTCTTGCTAACTTTCTTGCTGGGCTTGATCCTGCTAGGGATAACAGCAGAGGGAAATCCGCGTTTTATCTACCTCATGTTTGAGACCATTTCAGCCCTTGCGACAGTTGGGGTGACGGCAAATTTAACACCGGAGCTAGGCCAGATAGCCCTCAGCATCGTTATGTTGCTGATGTTTATCGGTCGTATTGGTCCCTTGACACTACTGGTCAGTGTAGCGGAATACCAGCCAGACAAGAAAGATACGATTCACTATATGAAAGCAGATATCACTATCGGATAAGAAAGGAAGAACGATGTCAGATCGGACAATTGGAATTTTAGGCTTGGGAATTTTTGGGAGCAGTGTTTTGGCTGCCCTAGCCAAGCATGACATGAATATCATTGCTATTGATGACCACGAGGAACGCATTAATCAATTTGAACCTGTGCTGGCGCGTGGAGTAGTTGGAGATATCACGGATGAAGAACTCCTTCTATCAGCGGGGATTGACACCTGTGATACCGTAGTTGTCGCAACGGGTGAAAATCTGGAGTCCAGTGTTCTCGCGGTTATGCACTGCAAGAGTCTAGGAGTGCCGACCGTTATTGCCAAGGTCAAAAGCCATACAGCTAAAAAGGTGTTGGAAAAAATTGGTGCGGACGCAGTCATCTCACCAGAGTTTGAAATGGGGCGCTCATTGGCACAGACCATCCTCTTTCATAACAGTGTAGACGTCTTTCAGCTGGACAAGAATGTATCGATTGTCGAGATGAAAATCCCCCAATCATGGGTAGGTAAAAGTCTCAGTCAGTTGGATTTACGTGGGCGATACAACCTCAACGTACTTGGCTTTCGTTCCTACGAAAATGCTCCTCTGGATGTCCAATTCGGACCCAATGACCTCTTGCAGGCAGATGCCTATATCATGGCTGTCATTAATAACCAACATCTGGACACCCTAGCTGAACTGAGTGAGTAGGAGAGGAAGGGTACTCTCTTTCCAAATAATTAACGAGTCAATATAAGTATTTTATAAGAGGGATTTAAGAAAAATTTTAACTTTTTCTTAATCCTTTTTAATTTTAGGAGATTATACTAGAGTCATCAAAAAAAGAAAACTCTAAGGAGAATCCTATGAAATTCAATCCAAATCAGAGATATACTCGTTGGTCAATTCGCCGTCTCAGTGTCGGTGTTGCTTCAGTTGTTGTGGCTAGTGGCTTCTTTGTCCTAGTAGGTCAACCAAGTTCTGCACGTGCTGATGTCGTCAATCCGACCCCTGCCCAAGTCGTGCCAGACGCTGCTTCGGTGAGTGAAAAGAGCGACTTACCAGCAGAGGTTCTCAAAAAAGCAGTCGATGTAGCTATTCCTTCAGAACAGTCTGTTCCAACACCTAAAGCAAGTGTGGATACGACAAGCTCTTCAGAAAAAGCGGACGCAACTGCTAAAGAGCCAGCAGTAGCGCCAAAAGAAGAAGTACAAGCACAACCTGACTCTAAGAAACAAACAGAAGATGCAGTTAAACCTGTGGAAAGTTCTGCGCCTACAGTTTCTGGACAAGACCGTGAAGCTAGTGAAGCGCAACCAGCGACCACTCCAGCTGAAGTGCAAAAAGGTGTGGCTGACAACACCAAAGATACAGTAGATGTCCCAGCTAGCTACCTTGACAAAGCCAATTTCCCAGGTCCATTCACAGCTGGTGTCAACCAAGTCATTCCATACGAATTCTTCGCTGGAGATGGCATGTTGACTCGCCTGATCTTGAAAGCATCCGACAAGGCTCCATGGTCAGACAATGGAACAGCTAAAAATCCAGCTCTCTCACCAGTAGAGAAATTGGGCAAAGGCCTTTACTTCTACGAAGTGGATTTAGTAGGCACCCAAGGAAAATCAGATAAAGAGCTTCTTGACCTTTTGAAACAAAATGGTACGCAAAGTTATAAGGCAACCATCAAAGTGTACGGTGCAAAAGATGGCAAACCTGACTTAACTAATCTGGTAGCGACTAAAGATTTGACTGTTAATTTGAATGACTTGACCACCCCAGCTGAAGTCCAAAAAGGTGTGGCTGACAACACCAAAGATACAGTAGATGTCCCAGCTAGCTACCTTGACAAAGCCAATTTCCCAGGACCATTTACAGCTGGTGTCAATCAAGTCATTCCATATGAATTCTTCGCTGGAGATGGCATGTTGACTCGTCTTATCTTGAAAGCATCTGATAAGGCTCCATGGTCAGACAACGGAACAGCTAAAAATCCTGCTCTCTCACCAGTAGAGAAATTGGGCAAAGGTCTTTACTTCTACGAAGTGGATTTAGCAGGCACCCAAGGCAAATCTGACAAAGAGCTGCTTGATCTCTTGAAACAAAACGGCACTCAAAGTTATAAGGCAACCATCAAAGTGTACGGTGCAAAAGACGGCAAGCCTGACTTAACTAATCTCGTAGCGACTAAAGATTTGACTGTTAATTTGAATGGTTCGACCACACCGACTCAGGTTAAAGAGTCTGTTGTTAACAATGTCAAAGACATGATTGATGTTCCAACTAGCTACCTTGATAAGGCTAAGGTTCCTGGACCTTTCTTGGCCGGTGTCAACCAAGTTATTCCATATGAAGCTTTTGGTGGAGATGGTATGTTGACTCGCCTCTTGTTAAAAGCTTCAGACAAAGCTCCATGGTCCGACAACGGAACAGCTAAAAATCCTGCCCTATTGCCACTTGAAGGCTTGGCTAAAGGCCAATATTTCTACGAAGTGGATTTGAATGGCAATACGGTTGGCAAAGATGGTCAGGCCTTGCTGGATCAACTTCGAGCTAACGGAACCCATACATATCTAGCTACTGTTAAAGTCTATGGATCTAAAGATGGCAAACCTGATTTGACCAATCTGATTGCTACTCGTCAAGTAACGATTCAGCTTCGTGGAAAAGAAATGGCGACAATACCATCTCAACAAGGTCAGATGAATACGAAGCCTTCTGAAACAGCCTCTACAGGTACGACTGAGGGTATGATGGGTACAAATCACCATATGTCAGATATGAAAGTAGATCAACCAGCTTCTAGCCCAATGGCTAATATGATGAAAAAAGATGATAAAGCGATGTTACCAAATACTGGGGAAGCTAAAACGGCTACAGCTGGCCTTGGTATCTTTGGTCTAGCCTTGGCAGGTCTTGTTGGACTTTTGGGTTTGACAACCAAACGAGAAGATTAAGATTCAAATCACTTAAACATTAGAGAAAATAGTGTTATACTAAAGCAAGTATAACACTGTTTTTATCAAAGGAGTGTCAGATGAAAAAGACAATTTTGCTGGTTGATGATGAGATAGATATTTTAGATATTCAAAACCGCTATCTTTTACAGGCAGGTTACGATGTTTTGATCGCCCATGATGGTAAGGAGGGATTAGAACTTTTCAGAAAAAAATCTATTGACCTTATTATCACAGATATCATGATGCCCAATATGGACGGTTATGATTTTATCAGTGAAGTTCAGTATATCGCTCCGGATCAACCCTTCCTCTTTACAACTGCTAAGACAAGCGAACAGGATAAGATTTATGGATTAAGTTTGGGGGCAGATGATTTTATAGTCAAACCCTTTAGCCCACGCGAATTGGTTTTAAGAGTGAATAATATCTTGCGTCGCCTTAGCCGTGGAGTAGAGACAGAACAGATCGAGTTTGGTGACTTAGTGATCAACCATGTGACTCATGAAGTTCGCATTGGGGATCAACCTTTGGAATTGACAGTAAAATCCTTTGAACTTCTATGGATATTAGCCAGCAATCCTGAGAGAGTCTTTTCAAAGACGGAACTTTATGAGAAGGTATGGCAAGAGGACTATGTGGATGATACCAATACACTCAATGTTCATATCCATGCTTTGAGGCAAGAGTTGACCAAGTATACAAATTCAAATGCTCCTGCTATCAAAACTGTCTGGGGTTTGGGCTATAAGATGGAAAGACCAAGAGGTAGAAAATGAAATTAAAAAACTATATTTTAGTGGGGTATCTAGTGTCGACTCTACTAACGATTTTGGTCGTTTTCTGGGCAGTCCAACGAATGTTGATTGAGAAAAGTGAAGTTTACTTTCTAGTTGGCATGACCTTGATTGCTAGTTTTATTGGCGCTGCAGTGAGCATCTTTCTTTTGTCGCCTGTGTTCTCTTCTCTGAAACATTTGAAAAAACAAGCTCAGGATATAGCAAGCAAGGATTTCAGCACAGAAATTGAAACAAAGGGCCCATTAGAATTTCAAGAGCTGGGCCAGGCTTTTAATGACATGTCCCACAATTTGCAGGCTACCTTTCAATCACTTGATGAGAGCGAGCAAGAAAAGAGAATGATGATTGCGCAGCTCTCTCACGATATTAAAACTCCCATTACCTCCATTCAGGTTACTGTTGAGGGAATTCTAGATGGAGTGATTAAGGAAGAGGAGCGGCTCCACTACTTAGCCACGATTGGTCGGCAAACTGAGCGTCTAAACAAGCTAGTGGAGGAATTGGATGTTTTGACTCTGAACACACAACCTCAAGATACTGCTGATGAAGAAGTCGAAGAGGTCTTTTTAGATCAGTTGCTGATTGAGTCAATGAGTGAATTTCAACTCCAGATTGAACAAGAGGAGCGAGATGTTTACATTCAAGTGTCACCTGAGTCGGCGAAAATCAAGAGCCATTCTGACAAACTTTCTCGCATTCTGGTCAATTTGTTAAACAATGCCTTTAAATATTCAGAACCAGGAACCAGAATTGAGGTTCTTGCCCAATTAACAGAACAAGAGCTGACAATCAGTGTGAAAGACGAGGGTCAGGGGATCCTTCCTGAAGATTTGGAAAAGATCTTTAAACGACTTTATCGTGTAGAAACTTCGCGCAATATGAAGACGGGTGGACATGGATTAGGACTTGCGATTGCACGCGAACTAGCCCATCAGCTTGGTGGCGAAATCACAGCAGAAAGTCAATATGGCTTAGGAAGCAAGTTTACATTCAGCCTCAATTTGAAATAAAGCCGTAAAATCCCTTTACAAATCTAGCTTTTCATGGTACAATAGCCTTTGTGTGAAATAGCAGCAGGAAAGCATGAAGCTCGTCAACAGGTGTCTTATGACAAGTAACCTTGGCTGTTTAGGCGAAGGGCATCTGCACGAATCAGGGCTTTCTAAGTGACTATTTCCACCGAAATATTATTTATATCAGGAGGACATACACATGTCACGTTATACAGGACCATCTTGGAAACAAGCTCGTCGCCTTGGCCTTTCACTTACAGGTACAGGTAAAGAATTGGCACGTCGTAACTACGTACCAGGACAACACGGACCAAACAACCGTTCTAAATTGTCAGAATACGGTTTGCAATTGGCTGAAAAACAAAAACTTCGTTTCACTTACGGTGTAGGTGAAAAACAATTCCGTAACTTGTTCGTACAAGCAACAAAAATCAAAGGCGGAATCCTAGGTTTCAACTTCATGCTTCTTTTGGAACGTCGTTTGGATAACGTTGTTTACCGTCTTGGTCTTGCGACTACTCGTCGTCAAGCTCGTCAATTCGTAAACCACGGTCACATCCTTGTTGACGGAAAACGCGTTGATATCCCATCATACCGCGTAACTCCAGGTCAAGTGATCTCAGTTCGTGAAAAATCATTGAAAGTTCCAGCAATCCTTGAAGCAGTAGAAGCTACTCTTGGACGTCCAGCATTCGTATCATTCGACGCTGAAAAATTGGAAGGTTCATTGACTCGCTTGCCAGAACGCGACGAAATCAACCCAGAAATCAACGAAGCACTTGTCGTTGAATTCTACAACAAAATGCTTTAATTTTAAGAAATATCTTACAGAAAGCCTACAACAGTGGGCTTTTTGCTTTGTCTTAAAAAATATAGAACACTTCTTAACTGTGAAGGAGGATAAAAAAATTCCCTGCAAAATGAAATTGCAAGGAACTTTTGTTAATGGTAATGGATAAGCCAGACGGAATATTTTTTCCCGAGCCAAAGAGCAAAGAGGAGATTGATGACGACGATGCCTGAACCGACCAATGAAAATAGGAAAAATTCGCTAGTCGAAACCTGCCACAAATGCACGATGTCGATAATCAAATAAGCACTGATAGGAAAACAAAGGATAGAAGTGATTAGAGCAGGAATATACTTGCGGAGAAGAATTGATTGTCCAATATGGAGCAAGAGATGAAGTGCAAAGGCCACAAATCCTCCTAACCAAACTAATTCGAGCGCTCTAGATTGAGTAAGATACGCTAATAAAGTGATGGATAAGACAAGAATAAACTCCTCAAAAACAGCAAGGGCAAATCCCTCTGTTGTAATTCCTTTGTGAATCTTGAGAATAGCAGGAGCCTTTTGAGCCAGCAATGTTTCGTTGAGATGAATCCAAGGGACAAGATCGATAATTTCTTCCATATCGTGAAAGATAAAAAGTAGAGGGAGCATCCAAAGATAAACTGCCATAAATCTCTCCTGAAAGGCTATAAATCGCTAACCAATAAAGCAAAAAACGCCCAGTAAGGCGTTTTGAGTTAGGTGTACTTACTTAACCTCTGTAAACACAACGTGTTTGCGAAGTTTTGGTGAGTATTTCTTCAATTGAAGACGGTCTGGAGTGTTACGTTTGTTTTTAGAAGTAAGGTACAAGCGTTCACCAGATTCTTTGTGTTCAAGTGTAATATTTACGCGCATGGTATCTCCCTTCTATTATTCAGCTGATGCAGCCTTAGCGATTTTACGTCCTTTGTAGTATCCTTTAAGTGATACGCGGTGAGAACGTGAGTAATCTCCAGTAGTTTCGTCAAAGTTTACAGATGGAGCTGTTACTTTGTAGTGTGTACGACGTTTGTTTTTCTTCGCTTTTGAAGTGCGACGTGCAGGTACTGCCATTTTGTTTTCTCCTTAGGTATTTAAATTCGATTCAATCTACTGATTTTCATCAACCATACTAGGATAACACATTTTTTTTGTAAAGTAAAGTTACTTGACAAAAAAAGATGAAAAAATTAGAAGGCTATTAATCGAAATTTTCTGAAAATTCAAGAATTTTATTCTGTTCTTCATGCGGAAATTGTGCTATAATAGTAAAAACTGAAACGGGAGGGATAAGATGACTGAATTAGATAAACGTCACCGCAGTAGCATTTATGACAGCATGGTTAAATCACCAAACCGTGCCATGCTTCGTGCGACTGGTATGACAGATAAGGACTTTGAAACACCGATTGTGGGGGTAATTTCGACTTGGGCGGAAAATACCCCATGTAACATTCACTTGCATGATTTCGGGAAATTGGCTAAAGAAGGTGTCAAATCGGCAGGTGCTTGGCCTGTTCAGTTTGGAACCATTACTGTAGCGGACGGGATTGCCATGGGAACGCCTGGTATGCGTTTCTCTTTGACGTCTCGTGATATCATCGCGGACTCAATCGAGGCGGCTATGGGTGGTCACAACGTAGATGCCTTCGTCGCTATCGGTGGCTGTGACAAGAACATGCCTGGTTCCATGATTGCCATTGCTAATATGGATATTCCAGCTATTTTCGCCTATGGTGGTACCATTGCACCCGGAAAGTTAGATGGTAAAGACATCGACTTGGTTTCTGTTTTTGAAGGTATCGGAAAATGGAACCACGGTGACATGACAGCTGAGGACGTGAAGCGTCTCGAATGTAATGCCTGCCCTGGCCCTGGTGGCTGTGGTGGTATGTATACAGCTAACACCATGGCGACTGCTATCGAAGTTCTCGGTATGAGTTTGCCAGGATCTTCATCTCACCCAGCTGAATCAGCTGACAAGAAAGAAGATATCGAAGCAGCAGGACGTGCTGTTGTTAAGATGCTGGAGCTTGGTCTCAAACCATCAGATATCTTGACTCGTGAAGCCTTTGAAGATGCCATCACTGTAACTATGGCTCTCGGTGGTTCTACAAATGCGACTCTTCACTTGCTTGCCATTGCCCATGCGGCTAATGTTGACTTGTCACTTGAGGACTTCAATACGATCCAAGAACGTGTGCCTCACTTGGCTGACTTGAAACCATCTGGTCAGTATGTCTTCCAAGACCTCTACGAAGTTGGTGGTGTACCTGCGGTTATGAAATACCTCTTGGCAAATGGCTTCCTTCATGGCGACCGCATCACATGTACTGGTAAGACAGTTGCTGAGAACTTGGCTGACTTTGCAGACCTTACACCAGGTCAAAAAGTCATTATGCCCCTTGAAAATCCAAAACGTGCAGACGGTCCGCTTATCATCTTGAACGGGAACCTCGCTCCTGATGGTGCGGTTGCCAAGGTATCAGGTGTTAAAGTTCGTCGTCACGTTGGACCAGCTAAGGTCTTTGACTCAGAAGAAGATGCGATTCAGGCTGTCTTGACAGATGAAATCGTTGATGGCGATGTTGTCGTTGTTCGTTTCGTGGGACCTAAGGGTGGTCCTGGTATGCCTGAGATGCTATCACTTTCATCCATGATCGTTGGTAAAGGTCAAGGAGACAAGGTTGCCCTCTTGACAGACGGACGCTTCTCTGGTGGTACTTATGGTCTGGTTGTTGGACATATCGCCCCTGAAGCTCAGGATGGTGGACCGATTGCCTACCTCCGTACAGGCGATATTGTTACAGTTGACCAAGATACCAAAGAAATTTCCATGGCCGTATCCGAAGAAGAACTTGAAAAACGCAAGGCAGAAACAACCTTGCCACCACTTTACAGCCGTGGTGTCCTTGGTAAATATGCCCACATCGTATCATCCGCTTCACGCGGAGCCGTGACAGACTTCTGGAATATGGACAAGTCAGGTAAAAAATAAACTTAAAAAGCAAGCCAATCTCGGCTTGCTTCTTTTCATCTTCAAAAGTGATTTGCCTGCTTATACTCAATAAAAATCAAAGAGCAAACTAGAAAGCTAGGCGCAGGTTGCTCAAAGCACAGCTTTGAGGTTGGAGATAAAGCTGACGTGGTTTGAAGATATTTTTGAAGAGTATTAACGAGGTGGCAGTCCAAGGGCAATACGTCCGTAGCGACTGATTCGTGTAATCTTCCAAGCAGGTGACCAGGTAACTTCAACCTTGACATCTTCGATACCCTCGATTTGTCTTAGACCTGCGACGATTTCGATAGGCAGGCTTTCGGCGCAATCGCAGGCAGTGTCGGTAAAGGTCATGACAATCTTGCAGAGACCTGTTTCATCTAGATTGATTTCATAAATCAAGCCCAGATTGTAAACATCCAATTCCACATCTGTATCAAAAACCTTCTCTAGTTTTTCGATAATTTGGTCTTGTAAAGCCAAAGCGCGGTCATTGATTTTGATATCGTCTCTCATAACAGTCCCTCCACCTGATAAATATCCTCTATTTTCTCATAATTCTGACAATTTGGCAAGTTTTTGATGAATTTTCTGAAAAGTATGATAGAATAAAGAAAATAATCAATCAAGGGGAAAGCGATGGAGAAGCTTGGAACAGTCTTTAGACAATTACGAGAATCAAGAAATATCTCGCTAAGACAAGCAACTGGGGGACAATTTTCGCCGTCCATGTTGTCCCGATTTGAAACAGGTCAGAGTGAACTTTCGGTGGGAAAGTTTCTGTTTGCCCTAGAAAATATATCTGCGAGTGTAGAGGAAATCCTCTTTCTGGCGAGAGGTTTTCAGTATGATACAGATTCTGAGTTGAGAAAAGAAATCACAGATATCTTGGATCCAAAGAACATAGCACCTCTCGAGGACTTGTATCGTAAGGAGTATCAAAAGCATGCCCATTCTCAAAATAAACAGAAACATATTCTAAATGCCATTATGATTAAGTCTTATATGAAGAGCATGGATGAAACGGTAGAGTTAACAGCAGAGGAAGGGAAAGTCCTTCATGATTACCTGTTTTCTACCGAGATTTGGGGTATCTATGAACTCAATTTGTTCTCAGTCAGTTCCCCACTCTTATCTATTCCTCTTTTTACTAGATATGTACGAGAAATGGTCCGCAAATCTGATTTTCTAATGGAAATGAAGGGAAATCGGAACCTTTTTCACACCATGCTATTGAATGGTTTTTTAGCCAGCATTGAGTGTGAAGAATTTACCAATGCTCATTATTTTAAACGTGTCATCAAAGAGCATTTCTACAAGGAAAACGAGACCTATTTTCGAATTGTCTATTTGTGGGCGGAAGGTCTCCTTGATAGCAAGCAAGGCAGAGTCAAGGAAGGTCAGAAAAAGATGGAAGATGCTGTCCGTATTTTTGAGATGCTTGGCTGTAACAAATCTGCCGAATACTACAGAAAAGCAACAGATTGTTGAATATCTGCAAGTTAAGAAAATGATTTGAAATTTGAAGCGATAGGACTGTTGACCTTTTTCACGTCATCAAAGAAGTTCAATCGTTTCTTTTTTCTCATTTTATTTGTTGCATATATTCAAAAGTTCTCTCGCTCAAATTTCTAAGTGCTATACTGTAGTCATACTTCATATAGGGATTAGAACAAGAAGGGAGATTATCTATGAAACTATTGTTCAAAAATCAAGCTTATAGAATTTTGACTTTGTCACGCTTCTTCAATGCTTTTGGTGCTTCGATTTTCAATCTGGTATTTATCGTCTATGCATCGACCTTGCCACAAGCATCTTTTGCGGTTGCTGTAGCGAATATTGTCATGATTCTTCCGACTCTCTTTACAGTTTTTGTAGGGATTCGGGCAGATTACACGAGGGACAAGGTCAAATGGATGACCTATAGCGGTTTGTTTCAGGCTCTTCTCTTTTTCCTAGCAGCTTTGGTACTTGGTCAAGCCAGTCTCTTTGCCTTTTCCAGCCTGTGTTTGATTAATGTCATCAGTGATGTGATCAGTGATTTTGCAGGTGGTTTGCGCATGCCTCTTATTAAGGAAAAAGTGGCTGAAAATGATCTGATGGAGGCTTATTCTTTTTCCCAGTTTATCACCTATATTTCAGCTATTGGTGGTCAAGCTTTCGGAGTCTGGCTCTTAGGTCTATCGGTCAATAATTTTTCTCTCGTTGCGGGAATCAATGCCTGTTTTTTCCTAGTATCAGCCGCTATTCTCTTTTTAGGAAGAAGCAAATTGGGCCTGTCAATTTCATCTCCTGATGGTGAAATCCTAAAAAATGAGAAGCTTTCTATCAAAGAGCAGTTCCTAACAATTTACCGAAATTTACGTCTCGTTTTTCTTAAAAGTGGTCAGAAAAACTTTGGTTTCATGATCTTTGCTGTCTTGCTTATCAATGCTTTGGGTGGCGCTTTAGGAAGCATTTATAACATCTTCTTTTTGAGTCATTCTCTCTTGAATTTTTCTTACACAGAGGCACTATTTATCGAGCAAGTCTGTGTTTTATTAGCTATCATCATCAGTAGCCTTACGGGCAATGATTATTTTGGGAAGCAGTCCTTGCCTAGATTGATGATGTGGGCGACATTAGGAGTCAGTCTAGTTGGTCTGGCTAACTTATTCAATCAAGTCGTGCTTGGTTTGCTATTCCTCTTTTTAACCTTGTATGTGTCTGGTAAAGTGTCCCCAAAGATTAGTGCCATGCTCATGAAAAATCTAGCTCCAGATGTTCTAGCTCGTACCAGTAATTTTTTAGGTTTATTGTTTACCTTATCAGTACCTCTTGGTACAGCCTGTTTTTCACTTGTAGCCGTATGGGATATGCAGTTGACTTGGATCTTATTTGTTGTCCTTTCTTTGCTGGCTATTCTTCTGACAAGTCTGAATCTCAAAAATGATATGTAAATCCTAATTTTTTTCCTACTGTCTTAATCCCTCTATTTATGGTAAAATAAGACTATTAAGTTTAAAGAGGATTCCCTATGAAATTACAAAAACCAAAAGGAACGCAGGATATTTTACCTGCTGAGTCTGCCAAGTGGCAGTACGTTGAGGGCTTTGCCCGTGAAATTTTCAAGCGCTATAACTACGCAGAAGTGCGCACGCCTATTTTTGAGCATTACGAGGTTATCAGTCGCTCTGTCGGAGATACAACGGATATCGTAACCAAGGAAATGTACGATTTCTATGACAAGGGCGACCGTCATATTACCCTCCGTCCAGAAGGAACAGCGCCAGTTGTCCGTTCCTATGTGGAAAATAAACTCTTCGCCCCAGAAGTGCAAAAGCCAAGTAAGTTCTACTACATGGGCCCTATGTTCCGCTATGAGCGTCCACAGGCAGGTCGTTTACGCCAGTTCCATCAGATTGGTGTCGAGTGTTTTGGCTCTAGCAATCCAGCTACCGATGTGGAAACCATCGCTATGGCAGCTCATTTCTTGAAAGAAATCGGTATCCAAGGTGTTAAATTGCACCTCAACACTCTTGGAAATCCTGAGAGCCGTGCTGCCTATCGTCAGGCTTTGATTGACTATTTGACACCGCTCAAGGAGACCTTGTCTAAGGATAGCCAACGTCGTTTGGAGGAAAATCCTCTCCGTGTCTTGGACTCTAAGGAAAAAGAAGACAAGGTGGCAGTAGAGAATGCACCGTCTATCTTGGACTTCCTTGATGAAGAAAGCCAAGCCCACTTTGATGCCGTCCGTCAGATGTTGGAAAATCTGGGTGTAGACTATATCATCGATACCAATATGGTGCGTGGTCTGGACTACTACAACCACACGATTTTCGAGTTCATCACTGAGATCGAGGGCAATGACTTGACGGTCTGTGCAGGTGGTCGCTACGATGGCTTGGTTGCCTACTTTGGTGGTCCTGAGACTGCTGGATTTGGTTTTGGACTTGGTGTAGAGCGCCTGCTTCTCATCCTTGAAAAGCAAGGTGTGGCCCTTCCTATAGAGAACGCTCTAGACGTTTATATCGCAGTTTTGGGTGAAGACGCAAATATCAAGGCCTTGGAATTGGTACAAGCTCTTCGCCAACAAGGATTCAAAGCAGAACGTGACTACCTCAACCGGAAGCTCAAAGCTCAGTTCAAATCCGCCGATGTCTTTGCGGCTAAGGCCCTCATCACCTTAGGAGAGAGTGAAGTCGAAAGCGGACAAGTAACGGTTAAGAACAACCAAACACGAGAAGAAGTGCAAGTATCACTGGATACAATCAGCCAAAACTTCTCAGAAATATTTGAAAAATTAGGCTTTTAATAGTATCTAAAACCGGTCAGGATCTTATTCCTGACCCTTTTCTTTTGCAAAATGACAAAAATCATAAACTTTTTGACAAATATTGTTGTCAAAAAGAAAAAGATGTGTTACAATGTAAGCAAGTTAAGAGTAAAGGAGAAAGGAATGCTTAAAAATCGTTTAAAAGAGCTTCGGGCTCGCGATGGTCTCAATCAAACCGAACTGGCCAAGTTAGCAGGAGTTTCCAGACAGACCATTAGCCTACTAGAACGGGACGAATACACCCCGTCCATTGTGATCGCCCTGAAGATTTCACAGATATTCAATGAACCAGTCGAGTCGGTATTTCGCTTGGAGGAGGACGAGTGATGAACAAGTATAAAGTGATTTATTATGTAGTTGCCATAGCTTTATTAGTCAGCGTATTTCTACTGATTGGGATGGACCTAGGCTGGTTTAATCCCTATCAAAGTGACCAATTTATTTGGGCCTACTTTGTTCTCATCCCAGTAGTTGACTGGATTGAAAAGAAATCAAAAAATTTAGCAAGTGAAAAAGGAGAATGAATATGAAAGAGTTTTTAGCAGGTTTTCAAGTAGATACTGAGAACAAAGAACTTGCAGGTGTCTGTGCAGGTTTAGGAAATTATTTTAATATCAAGACTGACGTTATCCGTTTAGTAGCCATTTTGTTGTTTCTTTCGTCAACAGAGTTTGGGATTTTAACAGTCATCCTATATGCTTATCTAGCAGGCTGGCTTGGGAGAGATCCTTTAGGAGAAGGGGCGAAAAAAGCAAGAAATCAAGCTATTCTCTTGTTTGTTGTTTGTTTGATTTTAGTATCACTTGGAACAGAGGGTTTGACAGCAATTTATGAATCAGGGAAAGCCTTTGGTCAGTGGTTAGTTGGATTGGTTTAGTTTAGAAAGAGGATGAATATGAAAAATAAACGTGGATTGTTATTTTTAATGTCTATTGTCTTGGGAGCTTTCTTGGGCATGTTTGTAGGGATGTTTAAGGCACGTGCCGAATCCAACGGAATTATTTTAGATGTAAAACCCTTGATACCATGGTTCTCAGCTATTTGTTTACTGTTAGCTTTTATTAGCATTCTTTTGACTTTCAATTTCTTAAAGAAAAGCAGAAAATTTCACTCCTTGTATCAAGAGGAAATGGACGATGATCTGAATGAAACGTATTATGTGCAGATGTATCGGAATCTTGAGTTTGGAACCACTACTTTTAATATTGCAGGAGTAGCGATTCCATTGGCTATTTTTATCTCATTAAGTGAAGTGGTTATATTGCATACAAGCCCTCAAACGTTTTCCCTTTCTTTCTTAGCCTTTGTGGTATTCTTAGTCGCTCAAAAATCTCTTTCTAAAACTATTGCGATTGTTCGTCAGTTTGATTTGCCTCTTTTCTCTACACCAAAGAATGTTTTAGACTATGTCAATTCTTACGATGAAGGGGAGTGTAAGGCTAATTTGGAACAGAGTTTTCAAATTTTATTTCAATTAAATCAGTATGTTTTGCCAGCCTTATATATTTTTCTTTTTATCGTTTCTTTCTTGACAGGAGAAATTCAGCTGCTAGCCCTCTTTCTTGTAGGAGTGATCCATATTTATATCAATGTGATGCGGTTACCTATGGTGAAACGTTATTTCAAATAAAGGAGTTCCTATGATTCGTGTTGAAAATGTAAGCAAAAGTTTTGGAAGCAAGAAAGCTCTGCATCAGATTTCTTTTGAGATTCAAGAAGGTGAAATCTTTGGCTTCCTAGGACCTTCAGGTTCAGGTAAAACAACTATGATCAATGTTCTGACGGGGCAGTTAGCTGTAGATCAGGGTGAGACCGTTCTTCTAGGAAAGTCCTCTCGAAATTTGACTTCAAATGATTTGGAACAAATCGGGATTGTTAGTGATAGCAGTGGCTTTTATGAAAAGATGAGCCTCTATAAAAATCTGCTCATTTATGCAAAATTATACGGTCTTAAAGCTTCTAGAGTAGATACAGTGCTTGATCAAGTTGGGTTATCAGATGCCAAAAATCTTATCGCGGAAAAACTATCTACAGGTATGAAACAGCGAATGTTCTTGGCTCGTGCTCTTCTAAATGCCCCTAAAATCCTCTTTCTAGATGAGCCGACAAGTGGTCTTGATCCTACCACCTCAAAATCGATTCATGCTCTCTTACAGGAACTGAAGCAGGCTGGTACAACGATCTTTTTAACAACCCACGATATGAATGAAGCAACCTTGCTTTGCGATCGACTCTCTCTTTTAAATAAGGGAATCTTGATTGAGTATGGTAGCCCACAAGAGATTATCCAGAAATACCATGTGGATAAAAAGGTCCGTTTGCGCTACGAAGATGGGCGCGAGCAAGTGGTTCCTTTTGAAGAATTACCTCATTTGAATACGACAAATCTAATAGCTGTTCATTCTTGTGAACCGACTTTAGAAGAAATCTTTATTAGATTGACAGGAGAAAAGTTAGATGTTTAGAAAATTAAATGCCCTTCTTTGGTTAAGGTTACAAGTTCTTATTAGCAACTCAACCTTATTAGCGACTTTATTAATGCCCTTTGGTATTGCTATCCTGTATAATGAGTTCTTAAACAAGAGTGGAGAACTGACTATGTTTCTTCTCTCTACGAGTTTGACGATGGTCTTGAGTATGGGAAGTGGTTATATGGTATCGATTATGATGGCTGAGGACAAGGAAAAACGTAACCTTAAATCCCTCATACTAAGTGGTGTGACAGCAACGGAGTATACTCTGAGCATGATGGCTCTTCCTCTTTTAGTGATGCTTCTTTCTATGGTTGTTCTACCTTTGTATCTTAAAGTTGATTTAACAAACTACTTTCTTACCTATGGTCTCTATCTGCTTCTGGCAACTATCAGCATTATCTTTCTTAACATTCTTATCGGTGCAGTATCAGATACTCAGTCTAAGGCGCAAGTGTATAGTATTTTTCCTATGCTAACCTTCTCTTTCTTGCCCACTCTTGCTGTTCAAAATGAAACTGCGCAAAAATTGTTGGACTATTCTTTCATTGGTCCTTTGGTAAGTCTGTTAAAAGCAGGTGGTGGAGAGTTATCTTTGAGAAGTCTTGGTCTTTTGCTAGCATGGGTCCTTTTGCTAGGATTAGCTAGTCTCTTCGTATTGAAAAATAGTTATAAAGGAAAATAGGAGGCCCATATGAGCTTACTTAAAAATCTTGGCTGGTTTCTTCTAGCTGTTCTATCCTTTTTCTTTGGCTATGGTCTGGTTCAGAGTATGGCTTTATCAGCTCTTGGACTAGGGGCTTCAATCTTTGGAGTTTTGCCACTCTATGTCGTCCTGTCAGGGGCCTATGTTTATGGAGTTTACAGATGGTATCAGACAGAAAAGGTTAGCATCCAGACGACTGCTTTTAATCGTTATATCTGGTTGCCTACTCTGGTTTTGCTAGTGGCTATTGCAGCCCAGTTCTATTTGCCAGATGATCCGTCGGTCAATCAACAGACTGTATCACAATTGACATTGGCTCAGCCTGTCTTTGGTTTCTTTATGGTGGTGGTCTTTGCTCCTCTGACAGAAGAACTAATTTTTAGAGGGATGTTAGCGCGCTATCTCTTTCCTAAACAGAATAACAGCAAACAGACAGCTCTGTTTCTCCTCGTATCAAGTGTGCTTTTTGCCTTGATTCATTTTCCAGGAACTTTGCAACAGTTTTTAGTCTATGCCAGTCTGGGATTGAGTTTGGGTCTGGCTTATGTGAGCCGAAAAGGCCTTTTCTATAGCATTTCTTTACATGCTTTGAATAATTTAATCGGCTTTTTGATGATACTCATGCTATAATAGAGTCAGGAGGTCACATGAAACGAGTAATTTTATTAGCAGTGATACAGGCGGTCGTTCTCTTCTTTATTATCGGGGCACTTGCCTATGCCTTTAAAGGCGACTTCTTTTACAACTATCTAGCAATTGTCTTTGCGCCTATTGCAGGTGTCTTGCGTTTTGCTTCTGCTTATGCGACGGAGATTGTTCTACCCAAAAAGGCAGCTGAGATTGCCGAAAAGCGTAAAAAAGGTTAAGAATCATAATCAGAGAATCCGATGACGTTTTCATCGGATTTTTTGTCTGTTCGTTTTGATTTCTAAAGGCAATCAAACTTTTCTGCTGATTTTCATGAAGTGCCTGCGCTTTTATGGTAAAATAGTAACAGAATAAAAGAGGAGAGAAAACATGAAACGTAGTATGTATGCTGGTCGTGTTCGTGAGGAACACATCGGACAAGAAATGACCTTGAAAGGATGGGTTGGGCGTCGTCGTGACTTGGGTGGTTTGATCTTTATCGACCTTCGTGACCGTGAAGGGATCATGCAGTTGGTTATCAACCCTGAAAAAGTATCTGCAGAGGTCATGGCAACGGCTGAAAGTCTTCGTAGCGAATTTGTCATTGAGGTGACTGGACAAGTCGCTGCGCGTGAACAGGCAAATGATAAATTGCCGACTGGTGCAGTTGAGTTAAACGTGACAGTATTGACAGTGCTTAATACAGCTAAAACAACACCATTTGAGATTAAGGATGGGATTGAGGCAAATGACGATACACGTTTGCGTTACCGTTACCTCGACCTTCGTCGTCCAGAAATGCTAGAAAACCTTAAGCTTCGTGCTAAGGTGACCCACTCTATCCGTAACTACTTGGATGAGTTGGAATTTATCGATGTGGAAACACCCTTCCTTTCTAAGTCAACGCCAGAAGGGGCGCGTGACTATTTGGTGCCATCTCGTGTCAATAAAGGGCATTTCTACGCTCTTCCTCAAAGTCCACAAATCACTAAACAGCTCTTGATGAATGCTGGTTTCGACCGTTACTACCAAATCGTCAAATGTTTCCGTGACGAGGACTTGCGTGGTGACCGCCAGCCTGAGTTCACTCAGGTCGACTTAGAAACATCCTTCCTTACGGAGCAAGAGATCCAAGATATCACTGAAGGCTTGATTGCGCGCGTCATGAAGGAAACAAAAGGCATCGAAGTAACACTTCCATTCCCTCGTATGAAATACGATGATGCTATGGCTCTTTATGGTTCTGACAAACCAGATACTCGTTTTGACATGTTGCTTCAGGACCTGACAGAAGTGGTCAAAGGTGTAGATTTCAAAGTCTTCTCAGAAGCACCTGCTGTTAAAGCCATTGTGGTCAAAGGCGCAGCGGACAACTACTCACGTAAAGACATCGACAAGATGACTGAAGTAGCCAAGCAGTACGGTGCCAAAGGTCTTGCTTGGGTCAAGGTGGTTGATGGAGAATTAAGCGGACCAGTTGCCAAATTCTTGACTGATATCCAAGCAAAATTGACAGCAGTGCTTGGTCTTGAAGATAAGGACTTGGTTCTCTTTGTGGCGGATACGCTTGAGGTAGCCAATGCAACACTAGGTGCCCTTCGTGGACGTATCGCCAAAGAGCTTGACTTGATTGATAACGATAAATTCAACTTCCTTTGGGTGATTGATTGGCCAATGTTTGAATGGTCTGAAGAAGAAGGCCGCTACATGAGTGCCCACCATCCATTTACCCTTCCACAGGAAGAAACAGCCCACGAATTAGAAGGTAATTTGGCTAAGGTTCGTGCCATTGCTTACGATATCGTCTTGAACGGTTATGAGCTTGGTGGTGGTAGTCTTCGTATCAACCAAAAAGACCTTCAAGAACGCATGTTCAAAGCACTTGGTTTTTCAGCTGAAGAAGCAAATGACCAGTTTGGTTTCCTTCTTGAAGCCATGGACTATGGTTTCCCACCACACGGTGGTTTAGCTATCGGTCTTGACCGCTTTGTGATGCTCTTAGCAGGAGAAGAAAATATTCGTGAAGTCATTGCCTTTCCTAAGAACAATAAGGCAACCGACCCAATGACACAAGCTCCATCAACAGTCGCTCTCAAACAACTAGAGGAACTCAGCTTACAAGTAGAAGAAGATGAAACAAGCAAAACGAATTAAGCGGTGGCGCTATTATCTGCGCCGCTTTGCTTATCAGATAAAAATCTTACGAGTTTTACAAAGTATCTCTCGGGAAAAATATGATGAGAAAGTATCGGCTTCTCTGGTTTATGGCTTTCTGTCAGCAGTAGCAGTCAATTTCTTTTTTCAACCAGGACACGTTTACTCCAGTGGCGCGACGGGTCTAGCACAGATTATCTCTGCCTTGAGTAATCACTGGTTTGGTTTTTACATTCCGATATCGCTAACCTTTTATGCTATCAATTTTCCGTTGATGATTTTGGCTTGGTATCAGATTGGGCATAAGTTTACAATCTTTACCTTTATCACGGTATCCATGAGTTCCCTCTTTATCCAGTTTGTGCCCGTTGTGACGCTGACAGAGGATCCCATTATCAATGCTCTCTTTGGGGGTGTTGTCATGGGCTTGGGGATTGGTTTTGCGCTCCGTAACAATATTTCTAGCGGAGGTACAGATATCGTCAGTCTGACCATTCGCAAGAAAACGGGGAAGAATGTCGGTAGTATTTCTTTCCTGGTAAATGGAACCATCATGCTGATAGCAGGTTTGACCTTTGGTTGGAAATACGCCCTCTACTCCATGATTACCATTTTTGTATCCAGTCGTGTGACAGATGCGGTCTTTACCAAGCAAAAGCGGATGCAGGCTATGATTGTGACCAGTAATCCTGACAAGGTAATCGAAAAAATCCATAAAAAATTGCACCGCGGAGCTACTATGATCCACGATGCGGAAGGAACCTATAATCATGAGAGAAAAGCAGTCTTGATTACGGTTATCACGCGAGCAGAGTTTAATGATTTTAAACACATCATGAAACAAGTCGATCCGACAGCTTTCGTCTCTGTATCCGAAAATGTCCACATCTTAGGACGATTCGTAGAAACAGACAATTAGACATGCAAAAACCAGCTCTGTGTACTGACCCCAAAAAGTTAGACAAATAATTTAAGCGAAGGATTTAGTTCTGTATTGCATAGGGCTAAGTCCTTTT
>CAJNCQ010000012.1:0-36388 GCA_905221265.1 bacterium
TTTGGCTCGGTAGCTCAGTTGGTAGAGCAATGGATTGAAGCTCCATGTGTCGGCGGTTCGATTCCGTCTCGCGCCATATACTTATGACTAGGAAGGGTAGCGAAGAGGCTAAACGCGGCGGACTGTAAATCCGCTCCTTCGGGTTCGGGGGTTCGAATCCCTCCCCTTCCATTCCTTTAGTTACGGGCATAGTTTAAAGGTAGAACTAAGGTCTCCAAAACCTTCAGTGTGGGTTCAATTCCTACTGCCCGTGTTTATAGAATTATGGCGGGTGTGGTGAAGTGGTTAACACACCAGATTGTGGCTCTGGCATGCGTGGGTTCGATCCCCATCACTCGCCTATTTTATATTATTGGGGTATAGCCAAGCGGTAAGGCAAGGGACTTTGACTCCCTCATGCGTTGGTTCGAATCCAGCTACCCCAGTTACTATTTGCCGGCGTGGCGGAATTGGCAGACGCGCTGGACTCAAAATCCAGTGTCCGCAAGGACGTGCCGGTTCGACCCCGGCCGCCGGTATAGTATGAAAGACAAGGTTTTCGGACCTTGTTTTTTGATTTAGTGAAGATTTTGATATTTTTCTTTAAGTACAGATAACTGACGAATGATCTTTTTCTTCTTATTCTAATCATTTTTAGTGTATTTTTGGTATAATATTACTTATTCACATTTTATGTAGATTATGAAAGAGTTTGGTGGTTAATGTCTCGTTCGGTTGACTTGCTTAAGAAGCGCTACTTAGAAAATGTAAAAGAGAAGCCTGATTTATTTGTTGGGGTTGAGCTGGAGTATCCTGTTGTCAATTTAGGGGGTAAGACTACGGATATTGAGGTTGTTAAGGAACTGTTTCGGTATTTATCTTCTGTTCTGAAGTTTACAGTTGAGAAAGTTGATGATTTTGGTAATCCAATTCAGTTGCTAGACCCCGTAAGTCAGGATACTATCTTATTTGAAGTTGCTTATACGACCGTTGAGTTTGCCTTTGGTAGGGCTAAATCCATCCAAGAGGTTGAAGAGCGTTTTAGAGACTACATGGATCTGATTCAGAAAAAGTTGGGTGAAACAAATCATGCCATTGTTGGTTCTGGAATCCATCCATACTGGGAGAAGAATGAGAATCAACCGGTGGCTTATCCCCGCTATCAGATGTTAATGAACTATTTGAAGTTGAGCAGAACCGTTCCAAGAACGGATTTACACGATTACCCACAATATGGTGCTTTTATCTGTGGGAGCCAAGTTCAACTGGATGTTTCAAAGTCTAACTTTCTGCGGGTCATTAACGCTTTTACGCAAATTGAAGCAGCAAAAGCTTATTTGTTTGCCAATTCAGAGTTTTCAGGAGAAGATTGGAATACCAAGATTTCTAGGGATATTTTTTGGGAAAAATCTATGCATGGGATCTATCCAGAGAATGTAGGTGTCAATGCCAGACTCTTCAAAGATGAGGATGATTTTTTTGACTATCTAAATCACTCTGCGATTTTTACTGCGGAACGGGATGGTGAAACCTATTATTTTTATCCAATTCGAGCAAAAGATTACTTAGGAACTCCGGAAATTCATGCCTTCGCTCTTGATGGGGAAGAGATCCTTCTTTATCCTCAGGAGAAGGATTTTGAAACCCATCGTAGTTACCAGTATCAAGATTTAACGACTCGAGGAACAGTTGAGTTTCGTAGTGTGTGTACTCAGCCGCTTGATAGGACTTTTGCTTCTGCTGCCTTTCACTTGGGATTGTTGGTTAATTTAGATCAATTAGAAACTTATTTGCAAAAGGCTCCATTTTTTATCACATTTGGACGTGATTACAAGTCATTGAGACGGCAATTTTCTAAGAAAAAACTCACATATGAGGAAGAATCTGCAATTGTTGAGTTTTCAAAAGGCTTACTCCTTCTTGCTGAGGAAGGACTGGAGAAGAGAGGCCAGCATGAAATGACCTATTTACAGCCTTTGAAAGAAGAATTGAGCCTATAATTTCTCTTATAAAGGGAGAATTTTCTGAAAAATCATGATATAATGGAATGGACTATAGATAAAGGATAGAGATTATGACATTAGTTTATCAATCAACGCGGGATGCGAATAATACAGTAACTGCCAGCCAAGCTATTTTGCAAGGTTTGGCAACGGACGGTGGTCTCTTTACGCCAGTTACTTATCCAAAGGTCGATTTGGATTTTGACACATTAAAAGATGCTTCTTACCAAGAAGTGGCTAAATTAGTTTTATCAGTATTTTTAGATGACTTTACTGCAGAGGAGTTGGACTACTGTATCAACAATGCCTACGATAGCAAGTTTGATACTCCAGCGATTGCGCCATTGGTGAAACTGGATGGGCAATACAACTTGGAATTGTTCCATGGTTCAACGATTGCCTTTAAGGATATGGCCTTGTCTATCTTGCCATACTTTATGACGACAGCCGCTAAAAAGCATGGTTTAGAGAACAAGATTGTCATTTTGACAGCGACATCTGGTGATACTGGAAAAGCTGCTATGGCAGGGTTTGCGGATGTACCTGGTACTGAGATTATCGTTTTTTATCCAAAAGATGGTGTCAGCAAGGTACAAGAGTTGCAAATGACTACTCAGACTGGCGACAATACTCATGTTATCGCTATCGATGGAAACTTTGATGATGCGCAAACCAATGTGAAGCACATGTTCAACGATGTAGCTCTTCGTGAAAAGTTGGCTGCTAATAAGCTACAGTTTTCATCAGCTAACTCTATGAACATTGGTCGTTTGGTACCACAGATTGTTTATTATGTTTATGCCTACGCTCAGTTGGTCAAGTCTGGTGAGATTGTGGCTGGTGAAAAGGTCAACTTCACAGTACCAACAGGAAACTTTGGAAATATCTTGGCTGCCTTTTATGCCAAGCAAATTGGTCTGCCAGTTGGTAAATTGATCTGTGCTTCAAATGACAACAATGTCTTGACAGACTTCTTTAAAACACGTGTCTATGACAAGAAACGTGAGTTTAAGGTAACAACTAGCCCATCTATGGATATCTTGGTATCTTCAAACTTGGAGCGCTTGATTTTTCATCTTTTGGGGAATGATGCGGTTAAGACAGCTGACCTTATGAATGCCTTGAATACACAAGGACAATATGAATTGACTGATTTTGATGCAGAGATTCTTGATCTCTTTGCAGCTAAATATGCGACTGAGGAAGAAACTGCTGCAGAAATTAAACGTGTTTATGATACAGATGCTTATATCGAGGACCCACATACGGCGGTTGCCTCAGCTGTTTATAGAAAATACCAAGTGGCTACTGGCGATGCGACTAAGACAGTGATTGCTTCAACAGCTAGTCCATACAAGTTCCCAGTGGTTGCAGTAGAAGCTGTAACAGGAAAAGCAGGTTTGACAGACTTTGAAGCCTTGGATCAATTACATGGCATTTCAGGAGTGGCAGTGCCACCAGCGGTTGATGGCCTTGAAACAGCTCCAGTTCGTCATAAAACAACAGTGGCAGCTGCTGACATGCAAGCGGCGGTTGAGGCTTATCTAGGACTTTAAGGCAGAGAGAGTAAACTCGGTTGGGAAACCAACTGAGTTTCTTTTCATCAGGAGGAAGGATTGTTTAAGAAAAATAAAGACATTCTTAATATTGCATTGCCAGCTATGGGTGAAAACTTTTTGCAAATGCTCATGGGAATGGTGGACAGTTACTTGGTCGCTCACTTGGGACTGATAGCTATTTCAGGTGTTTCAGTTGCTGGCAATATTATCACGATTTATCAGGCGATTTTTATCGCTCTGGGAGCTGCTATTTCCAGCGTTATTTCAAAAAGTTTGGGGCAGAAAGATCAGTCCAAGTTGGCTTATCACGTGACAGAGGCTATCAAGATAACCCTATTGCTGAGTGCACTTTTAGGCGCCTTATCGCTCTTTGCTGGGCAAGAGATGATAGGATTTTTGGGAACTGAGCAGGAGGTGGCTGAGAGTGGTGGGCTCTACCTATCTTTGGTGGGTGGATCGATTGTTCTCTTGGGCTTGATGACGAGTCTAGGTGCCTTGATTCGTGCAACGCATAATCCGCGTCTGCCTCTCTATGTTAGTCTTTTATCCAATGCCTTGAATATTATTTTTTCAAGTCTAGCTATTTTTGTCCTTGATATGGGCATAGCGGGTGTTGCTTGGGGGACTATCTTGTCTCGCTTAGTCGGTCTTGTGATTTTGTGGTCGCAATTAAAGCTGCCTTTTGAGAAACCGACTTTTGGTTTAGATAAGGAACTATTGACTTTGGCTTTGCCAGCAGCAGGAGAACGTCTCATGATGCGGGCTGGAGATGTAGTGATCATTGCCTTGGTTGTTTCTTTTGGGACGGAGGCAGTAGCGGGGAATGCAGTCGGAGAAGTCTTGACCCAGTTTAACTACATGCCTGCCTTTGGTGTCGCTACGGCAACGGTCATGCAGGTGGCTCGAGCAGTTGGAGAGGATAACTGGGAAAGAGTAGACGAGGTAAGCAAGCAAACCTTTTGGCTTTCTCTGCTTCTCATGTTGCCCTTAACTCTCAGTATCTATGCCTTAGGGACACCACTGACTCATCTCTATACGACTGATCCTGTAGCAGTTGAAGCGAGCGTTTTGGTGGCACTGTTCTCTCTACTAGGAACTCCCATGGCGACAGGGACAGTTATCTATACTGCAGTTTGGCAGGGCTTGGGGAATGCTCGCCTTCCCTTTTATGCAACAAGTATCGGGATGTGGTGTATCCGCATAGGGACAGCCTATCTGATGGGCATTGTTCTTGGTTGGGGTTTACCTGGTATTTGGGCAGGGACTCTCTTGGATAATGGTTTTCGCTGGTTATTTCTACGTTATCGTTACCAGCGTTATATGAGCTTGAAAGGATAGAAAATGCAAAAAACAGCTTTCATTTGGGATTTAGACGGGACTTTATTGGACTCTTACGAAGCGATTTTATCAGGAATTGAGGAGACCTTTGCTCAGTTTTCTATTCCTTATGATAAGGAGAAAGTGAGAGAGTTTATCCTCAAGTTTTCTGTGCAGGATTTGCTGGAGCAGGTGGCAGAAGAGAGAGATCTGGATGCGGAAGTGCTCAATCAGGTGCGTGCCCAGAGCCTGTCTGAGAAGAATGCTCAGGTAGTTTTGATGCCAGGCGCGCGTGAAGTGCTAGCTTGGGTAGATGAGGTAGGAATTCAGCAGTTTGTCTATACTCATAAGGGGGACAATGCTTTTACTATCCTAAGAGACTTGGGGTTGGAGTCCTATTTCACAGAGATTCTAACCAGTCAGAGTGGTTTTGCACGCAAGCCCAGTCCAGAAGCGACTAACTATCTGCTAGACAAGTATGAGTTGGATCCTAGGGCTACCTATTATATAGGGGACCGGACTTTAGATGTGGAATTTGCCAAGAATAGCGGTATTCAAAGCATCAACTTTTTAGAGTCGTCTTATGAAGGGAATCACATGATTCAAGAGTTAGCAGATATTCCTCATATTTCTGAGGATTGGGGGCGAGAAGATTGTGTCAGTTTTGTGACAGAAACCTGACAAACTATTTCAAGTAATCGAGTTTGTTACAAGGAATAGACAGTTCTGTTAAATAGGCCCGAAAGGGCTTTTTTTCTGCTTTTTTTGTGATATGATAGACGGGTACTCATTTGAAAGGAATAGGAACGAATGAAGAAAAGAATATTATTAGCATCAACAGTAGCCTTGTCATTTGCACCTGTGTTGGCAACCCAAGCAGAAGAAGTTCTTTGGACTGCTCGTACCGTTGAGCAAATCAAAAATGATGTGACTAAAATGGACAACAAAACAAGCTATACAGTTCAGTATGGTGATACCCTGAGCACCATTGCAGAAGCTTTGGGTGTAGATGTCACAGTTCTTGCAAATTTGAACAAAATCACCAATATGGACTTGATTTTCCCAGATACTGTCCTCACTACAACTGTCAATGAGGAAGAAGAGGTGACGGAAGTCGAGATCCAAACTCCTCAAGCAGATGCTAGCGAAGAAGCGACGACTGCGACAGCTGATTTGACGACCAATCAAGTGACAGTCGATGAACAAACAGTTCAAGTAGAAGATCTTTCTCAACCAATTGAGGAAGTACCAAGTGCAACAGAGACCGAAAAATCAACAGAAGTGGCATCAAGTTCAGAAGTTTCTGAGACAGCAACAGTTGCTGAGGAGACACCATCTACAGAAACACCTGTAGCTGAAGAAACAGCTGAAACGACTCCAGCGGAAGCACCAGTAGCAGCAACAACTCCAGCAGAAGAAACAACAAATTCTGATACTGCAACTTCGACTTATCAAGCAGAGCAAAGCCAAACTCCTTCAAGAACGTATTCAGCTCCAGCTGCTCCTGACTATGCAGGACTTGCTGTAGCTAAGTCTGAGAATGCTGGTCTTCAACCACAAACGGCAGCCTTTAAGGAAGAAATCGCCAACTTGTTTGGGATTACATCCTTTAGTGGCTACCGTCCTGGTGACAGTGGGGACCATGGTAAAGGTTTGGCCATCGACTTTATGGTTCCAGTGAGTTCAGCACTCGGAGATCAAATTGCAGAATATGCAGCCCAAAATATGGCTAGCCGTGGTATCAACTATATCATCTGGAAACAACGTTTTTACGCTCCATACGATAGTAAATATGGACCAGCCTACACGTGGAATCCAATGCCAGACCGTGGTAGCGTAACCGAAAACCACTATGACCACGTTCACGTATCTATGAATTAAGAATAATAAGAAGCTATACATTTAAAAGTGTAGCTTCTTTTTGTGTAAAATAGTATTAATAAGTGAAATAAAATCTAAAACATGTTAAAATGTAAGCGGATACAAAACTATACTAACGCTTTTAAGCATAGAGAGAAAGGATGAAGTGAATGACAAATCGATTAAAATCTCCATTTGAGAAAACAAGAGATGATTTTGAAGAGGAATTTTGTGGTGAAATTGTCGAATTCTTGATTTTTACCCTCCAAAATGTAACTGGGGCCGCTTCTTTAAAAGATGGTTGTAAAATGCCGTCCGTTCATTTTAAAGCTAGTGTCAATGTTGCAACCCAGGAATTCTCTGAACGTGAGGGACGTTTGGAATGGGTATTGACTCCTGAGGGATTTGAAGAAAAGAGATGGGGCTTTAGTTTTGAACCCTACAAAATTCATCATATCAAATGTCAAAAACGCCCCTTCATGGAGTTAGAGCCATATATGTCAGAAGTAGCTAATAACTGCTACCACTTGCTGGAATACCTAGATGACCAATCCTCAGACTCTAGGTTAGAGACCTTGATTGAAACCTATCAAAAACCGGTCATCATTCAAGACGATATTGGCAAATTCACCTTAAACAGAGCCTATTCTTGGTTTGAAGGATTTATCACTTACGAGGGTGGTAAGATTCATGCTATCTTTGCTGCGAGTGCAGATGAAAGTCTCCCTCCAAGTTCTTTTGATGATCTAAAGAAATTTATGGGAACTTTCCAAGTTCAAGATACTCGGATTAAAGACTATATTGTCAAAGAACTGTGGGAAACAGCTCAAGACTGGATAGATTCAGATGAAAATGATGTGGAGTTAACAGAAGAGTATTTTACCAACTCTCTTTCCTTGAGTGAACTATCGATCAACGAAGACGGGGAATTGACCCTCTACTATGATGATAGCGAGGAAATTTTTGCAGGCCATGCCATCGAAGTTGTCATTGATAAAGAGGGAGAAATCCTTCGAGCAGATTTGGTAGGTTAGTGCTGGATTTTATCTAGAATATAGAAATAATAGCCTTTTGGGATTGAAACCAAGAGGCTATTTTTCGTGAGTAAGCAAAATAGTTGCGTTTTTAATCTTTCTGTAATATACTTGATAACTCAATAGTTGATAAATCAAGTGTACGCAAGGAGATAGAAATGAAAAAAATTAACGACTTACTGTACCAGCTCCATTTAACAGATCAGATGATCACTCAACTTTTTGAGAAACAATTGGGAATTAGTTTGACCCGCTATCAAATCTTGCAGTTTTTACTGCAGCAGTCACCCTGCAACCAGATTGCCGTTCAGGAGAAGTTGCAAATCGACCAGGCGGCCTTGACCCGTCATTTTAAGATACTAGAGTCAGAGGGCTATGTCAGTCGCAAGCGTAATCCGGCCAATCAGCGAGAAGTCTTAGTTGAATTAACCCAAGAAGCCAAGAATCAACTCTTAGTCAGTCCGCCTAAACATCATTTGCGAGTGAAGGAACAGATGGAGAGCATCTTATCGACAGCCGAGCAGAAAGAGCTAACAACTTTACTGACGAAACTAGTGTCAGGTCTAGAAAAAATAGAATTTTAAGGAGAAAACGATGTCAATCATTACTACTATTTTAGCAACCCTTGTTGCCCTCGAACATTTTTATATCTTTTATTTGGAGAGTATGGCAACCCAATCAGATGCAACCAGCCGAGTCTTTAATATGGACAAGGAAGAGTTGACTAGACCCTCTGTCACCTCACTGTTTAAAAATCAAGGATTTATAATGCTTTGCTGGGTGTGTTTCTCTTGTACGGGATTTATTTCTCACAAAGTTTGGAAATTGTGACCATCTTTGTTTTATTTGTGCTTGGTGCAGCGACCTACGGTTCTCTAACAGCAGACAAGAAGATTCTTCTGAAGCAAGGTGGGCCCGCTATTTTGACTCTGCTGAGTATGTTACTTTTGAAATAAGAAAACCAGCGTCCTGAAAGATGCTGGTTTTTGTATGCTCTTATCCATTTCGACGTTTACGGGCTAGTAGGGCTCTGTAAAAGAAGATGTGATTGTTTTGGATATAGGGAAGGATTGAAAAACTAGCAATTCCAAAAGTAATCCAATTGAGGAAGTACCAAGGGAGTAGTTGTAGGTCGAGGACAAAGCGCTGGAATTTGTAACCCTTCATCAAGAAACGGCTGGTTTTCAGGATTTGACGGGGTTTAGCCTGTCCTAAATCCAGAGTGTCGCAGAGGAGGAATTCTACCTGCGAGTAGGCATAATGTTGCGGTACGTAGAGGAGATTGCCCACAATCATCAAGATGAGGCTCGCGAAAAAGTAGAGGCCAAAGGCCATAAGGAATTGCTCGGTTTCAACGGATGAGAGGTCTAGTTTTGGAAATTCAGGATGTAGGGCGACAAATCTCCGAGCCAAGAGATTGCTATAAAAGAGAAAATAAACGCCTACTAAGTTTGGAATGCTCCATAAAAAGAGGTAGAAACGTTTGAGGAGCAGGGTCAGGAAGGTTTGCGAGAAGCGCTCTTCAGCAAAGAGGGTCAGGCTTGATTTTACTGAGAGTTCCGTATCAGGATCCTTGAGGAGTCGGAGTGTCGCAAAGGCAGCACCTACTAGAAAAATCGTGCTCATAAAAGAAACCACTAGTGGGAAGAGATAGGCTTGGAGCACTTGCGCCAGCATGCTGAAAAAGGATTGCTCTAAAACACTTTCTTGGAGACGAGCCAAGGGGTTGAGAAAGCCTGATAAGATGACCAGTATGCTAGGTAAGAGATAGACGAGAAAGAGGCGGGGATTTTCAGCCTGAAATTGCCTAGTCTGCAGACGAATGGTTTTTAAATCAATTTTTGGGTATTTCATTCTTTCATTATACCATAGTTCGTGACAGTTCCAGCTTTTTTTGATAAAATCATACGGTATGCCCTTGGGCACAAAGTATGAACTGGGACTGTTTTTCCCAGCTTCGGAGGTAAAAAATGTCAGATTCACCAATCAAATACCGTTTGATTAAGAAAGAAAAACACACGGGAGCTCGTCTGGGAGAAATCATCACCCCGCACGGTACCTTTCCAACGCCTATGTTTATGCCAGTTGGGACTCAAGCCACTGTTAAAACCCAGTCGCCTGAAGAATTGAAGGAGATGGGATCAGGAATTATCCTCTCTAATACTTATCATCTCTGGCTTCGTCCTGGAGATGAGCTCATCGCACGCGCAGGTGGTCTCCACAAGTTCATGAATTGGGACCAGCCGATTTTGACAGATAGTGGTGGTTTTCAGGTTTATTCCCTAGCAGATAGCCGAAATATCACCGAAGAAGGAGTAACCTTTAAAAACCATCTCAATGGCTCCAAGATGTTCCTATCACCAGAGAAGGCCATCTCTATTCAGAATAATCTGGGTTCAGACATCATGATGTCTTTTGATGAATGTCCTCAGTTTTACCAACCTTACGACTACGTTAAGAAATCAATCGAGCGTACTAGCCGTTGGGCTGAGCGTGGTTTAAAGGCTCACCGTCGTCCGCATGATCAAGGATTATTTGGGATTGTACAGGGGGCAGGATTTGAAGACCTTCGCCGTCAGTCAGCTCACGACCTTGTCAGCATGGATTTCCCAGGCTACTCTATCGGTGGTTTGGCAGTGGGAGAAACCCACGAAGAAATGAATGCAGTCTTGGACTTCACAACCCAACTTCTTCCCGAAAACAAACCTCGCTATTTGATGGGAGTGGGAGCGCCAGATAGCTTGATCGATGGAGTGATTCGTGGGGTGGATATGTTTGACTGTGTCTTGCCGACTCGTATCGCTCGTAACGGAACTTGTATGACCAGCCAAGGTCGTTTAGTTGTCAAAAATGCCCAATTCGCCGAAGACTTTACGCCACTGGATCCTGAGTGTGATTGCTACACATGTAAGAACTACACACGCGCCTACCTTCGTCATCTACTCAAGGCTGATGAAACCTTCGGTATCCGCTTGACTAGCTACCATAATCTTTACTTCTTGCTTAACCTGATGAAGCAGGTCCGCCAAGCTATCATGGATGACAATCTCTTGGAATTCCGTGAGTATTTTGTGGAAAAATATGGCTACAATAAGTCAGGACGCAATTTCTAAAATGGAATTTATAGAAGCTAAAAATCCTACGTTTTCTCGTAGGATTTTTCTTCTTTTTTTGATAGAATAAAGTGTATAACGAAAGGGAGAATAGACTCGTATGCGTATTAAATGGTTTTCCTTGATTAGGATTACAGGTTTACTTTTGGTGCTTTTGTACCACTTCTTTCAGACCATCTTTCCTGGAGGATTCTTTGGGGTAGATGTCTTTTTCACATTTTCGGGATTCTTGATTACCTCCCTCCTTTTAGAAGAGTTTGGAAAGAAAAGCCTGATTGATTTGCTGGGCTTTTTTAAGAGACGGTTTTACCGGATCGTGCCACCTGTGGTGCTGATGGTTCTGGTGACCATGCCCTTTACCCTCCTAGTTCGTCAAGACTATGTTGCTGGCATTGGTGGTCAGATTGCTGGAGTTTTTGGTTTTATGACCAACTTCTATGAGATGTTAACAGGGGGAAGTTATGAATCCCAGTTCATTCCGCATCTTTTTGTACATAATTGGAGCTTGGCCGTTGAGGTTCACTACTATATCCTTTGGGGCTTAGCGGTTTGGTTCTTATCCAAACGCTCAAAATCTAGTAGCCAATTGAGAGGGATGGTCTTTCTCCTTTCTGCGGGAGCTTTCATCATTAGCTTTTTCTCCATGTTTATTGGTAGTCTAATGGCTAGTTCCTATTCATCTGTCTACTTTTCAAGTCTAACCCATGTCTATCCCTTCTTTTTAGGAAGTATTTTGGCGACAGTTGTGGGGGTTCGTCAGACGAGCGATTTAGTCAAGCAGTTTGATCGGATGTGGGATCTTCGTCAAAATCTCCTGGTATTTGCTGCAGGTCTCTTGGTGTTATTGCTCTTGACTTTCTTTGTCAAGTTCACCTACTTATTCGCTTATTTATTTGGTTTCGTACTGGCAAGTTTAGCGGCCGTGATCATGATTTTTGCTGCGCGTGTCTTGCATGAGAAAACGTCTGAGATACAAGAACCACGGATAATCACATTTTTAGCGGATACCAGCTATGCGGTTTATCTCTTCCACTGGCCTTTTTATATTATCTTTTCTCAGTTGATGAGTAATTTGCCTGCTGTTATTCTGACAATCATCTTTTCTTATTTCTTTGCTATCCTATCCTTCTATATTATTGAGCCATTGATTGCTGGTAAGACCAATCCTTTAATACGGAAGATTAGTCGATTACCTCATATTAAACCGATTAGTGCTAGTGGTGTTGGCATTCTTACTTTGATTACCTTGATTATCATAACTGTGGCTCCCCAAGTTGGAGCTTTTGAGACAGACTTGATGGTCAATGGTTTTAAACAAGCCCAAACCAACCTGGATCAGATGAAAAAGTTGGCTGAGCAAGCAGAGGCTAGCCGACTTGGAATTTCTGAGGGAACCACCTTGATTGGAGATTCGGTAGCCTTGCGTGCTAATACAGCCTTACAAGAGACCCTTCCTGAAGCAAATATCAACGCTCAAGTTAGTCGGACAACCAAGCAAGCCAATGACATCATGCTCAATAACAGCCAGAACAAGGTACTTCTAAAAACAGTTGTCATTGCAACGGGTGTAAACGGACCAGAGAATTATAAAGATGACTTAGATACGATAGTTAAAAATCTTCCCAAAGGCCACCATCTGATTCTTGTAACTCCTTATGAAGGTGACAAGAGCAAGGAGACTTACAAATCAGTTGAGCAGTATGCGACTTATGCGCGAGAATTAGCAGAAAAGACTCCTTACGTGAGCATCGCAGACTGGAATAAGGTTGCTAAGGAGCACCCTGAAATCTGGGCTGGAACCGACCAAGTCCACTTTGGAAATGATAGCAACATGATTGAAGAAGGTGCTAAACTTTACGCAGAGACGATTGCAGCTGCTGTTAAGGCTGCTCAAGAACTGCCTGTAAAATCAAAATAAGATCAAAGAGTTGGAGAAATCCAGCTCTTTTAAAATATCTCCAGAAAAGAGGTCTATACCATTTACAAATGAAAAAGAAAGGTTTATAATGTAATTGACATAATAAATTCTAGAAACAATCTATCAAGGAGGTTATCATTATGCCTAATTATATTAAAGCGGATCAGTTTTTCTACCCACACGGAGTTCGTCGTGGCGGTTACTTGGAACTTGTGGATGGCAAGTTTGGCAAACATGTAGAACAGATTCCTGAAGGAGCTGAGGTGATTGACTATACAGGCTACAGCATTGCTCCAGGACTTGTTGACACGCATATTCATGGCTTTGGCGGTGTGGATGTCATGGATAATAATATCGAAGGAACCCTTCATACTATGAGTGAAGGGCTACTTAGCACGGGTGTTACCAGCTTCTTGCCAACGACGTTGACTTCCTCTTACGAGCAGTTGCTTGCGGTAACTGAAAATATCGGTGCTCGTTACCAGGAAGCAAGTGGAGCCAAGATTCGCGGGATCTATTTTGAAGGGCCTTATTTCACAGAGAAATACAAGGGGGCTCAAAACCCTGCCTATATGAAGGACCCTCGCATGGATGAGTTCCGTGCTTGGCAAAAAGCAGCCAATGGTTTGCTTAATAAAATTGCCCTTGCGCCAGAACGTGAAGGTGTAGAAGACTTTGTTCGTACAATTACGGGTGAAGGAGTGACTGTTGCTCTTGGGCACTCAAATGCGACTTTTGATGAAGCTAAAAAAGCAGTCGATGCTGGAGCAAGCGTTTGGGTACATGCCTACAATGGAATGCGTGGGTTGACTCACCGTGAGCTCGGTATGGTGGGAGCCATGTATGAGTTGCCCCATACTTACGCAGAATTGATTTGTGATGGTCACCACGTGGATCCAAAGGCCTGTGATATCTTGCTCAAACAAAAGGGAACTGAAAATATCGCCCTTATCACAGACTGTATGACAGCTGGTGGCTTGGAAGATGGAGACTACATGTTGGGAGAATTCCCGGTAGTAGTTGCTAATGGAACTGCTCGCCTCAAATCGACAGGCAATTTGGCAGGTTCTATCCTCAAACTCAAAGACGGTTTGAAGAATGTGGTCGAATGGGGCATTGCGAATCCACATGAAGCGGTCATGATGGCCAGCCTCAACCCAGCAAAATCCGTTCACATCGATGATGTCTGTGGTCAAATCCGTGAAGGCTATGACGCTGACTTTATCGTACTAGATAAAGATTTGGAATTGGTAGCAACCTACCTAGATGGTGTGAAACGTTATCAAGCATAGTAAAAAGCAGAGGCTGTGATGACTCAGCCTTTGCTTTTCTATTTAGAGGTGTCTTCAGAAAGCTAGAAGATTGTTCTATAATGAAGCAAAATCCTTTCATTGTTCTAGAAAATTCGTTATAATATACGGTACAAAGGAAGTAGTGAAAATGTATCGTGTTATAGAAATGTATGGGGACTTTGAACCGTGGTGGTTCATAGAAGGTTGGGAAAAAGATGTCATTATGAGTCGCTCTTTTAACAAGTACTATGATGCTCTAAAATATTATAAATTATGCTGGTTTGAGCTGGAAAAGAAGAATCCTCTTTATAAGAGTCGGAGCGATTTGATGACTATTTTTTGGGATCCTGCAGACCAACGCTGGTGTGATGAGTGTGATGAGTATTTGCAGCAGTATCATTCTTTGGCTCTTTTACAGGATGGGCGAGTCATCCCCGATGAAAAGCTACGTCCAGGCTATGAAAAACAAACAGGTCAAGAAAAACACCGTTCTTGCCGCATGAAATGGAGATAAAAAGTAACTTTTTAAGTTGCTTTTTTTATTTTTTTGCGAATAGTTAGATAAGGAGGGCGGTATGGTACAAGAAATTGCACAAAAAATTATTGCTACTGCGAAAGAAAAGAAGGCTCAGGATATCTATTTTATCCCCAAGGAAAAGTCCTATGAACTTCACATGCGGATTGGAGACGAACGGTGTCTAGTTGACTCCTATGAGTTTGATGTTTTAGCTGCTGTGATTAGTCATTTCAAGTTTGTGGCTGGGATGAATGTAGGAGAAAAGCGGCGCAGTCAGCTGGGCTCTTGCGATTATCAGTATGACGAGAAGGTGTCTTCTCTGCGCTTGTCCACCGTGGGAGATTATCGGGGACATGAGAGTTTAGTCATTCGTTTGTTACACGATGAGGAGCAGGATCTGCATTTCTGGTTTCAGGATATTGGAGAACTAGGCAAGCAGTACAGGCAAAGGGGGCTCTATCTCTTTGCAGGTCCAGTCGGAAGTGGCAAGACGACGCTGATGCACGAATTAGCCAAGTCTCTTTTTAAGGGACAGCAAGTCATGTCTATCGAAGATCCTGTCGAGATCAGGCAGGAAGAGATGCTCCAGTTGCAGTTGAATGAGGCGATTGGCTTGACCTATGAAAATCTGATCAAACTGTCTCTCCGTCATCGTCCTGACCTTTTGATTATCGGAGAAATTCGGGACAGTGAGACGGCGCGTGCAGTTGTCAGAGCCAGTTTGACAGGTGCAACAGTCTTTTCAACCATTCATGCCAAGAGTATCCGAGGTGTTTATGAACGTCTTCTGGAGTTGGGTGTGACGGAGGAGGAGTTGGCAGTTGTCCTACAAGGCGTCTGCTACCAGAGATTAATCGGGGGAGGAGGAATCCTTGACTTTGCAAACAAAGACTATCAAGAACACCAGCCAACTAGCTGGAATGCGCAGATTGACCAGCTTCTTAAAGATGGACATATCACAAGTCTTCAGGCTGAAACGGAAAAAATTAGCTACAGCTAAGCAGAAGAAAATCATCACCTTGTTTAACAACCTCTTCTCCAGTGGCTTTCATTTGGTGGAAATTATTTCTTTCTTGGGGAGAAGTGCCTTGTTGGAAAAGGACTATGTGGCCCAGATGCACCAAGGCTTGTCTCAAGGAAAATCCTTCTCAGAAATGATGGACAGCTTGGGTTTTTCAAGTGCCATTGTGACCCAGTTATCCCTAGCTGAGGTGCATGGGAATCTTCACCTGAGTTTGGAAAAGATAGAAGAGTATCTAGACAATCTGGCTAAGGTCAAGAAAAAGTTAATCGAAGTGGCGACTTATCCCCTGATTTTGCTGGGATTTCTCCTGCTAATCATGCTGGGGTTGAGAAACTATTTGCTCCCCCAACTGGACAGTAGCAATATCGCTACCCAAATCATCGGCAATCTGCCACAAATATTTCTGGGACTAGTGTTGGTTTGCTCACTATCTTTACTTTTAGCTTTCACTTTCTACAAAAGAAGTTCCAAGATGCGAGTCTTCTCGATGTTAGCACGGATTCCCCTTCTAGGAATCTTTGTCCAGACTTATCTGACAGCTTATTATGCGCGTGAATGGGGCAATATGATTTCACAGGGGATGGAGCTGACGCAGATTTTTCAGATCATGCAGGGACAGGGTTCCCAGCTCTTTAAAGAAATCGGTCAAGATCTGGCTCAAGCCCTGCAAAATGGCCGGGAATTTTCTCAAACCATAGCGACCTATCCTTTCTTTAAAAAGGAGTTGAGTCTCATCATCGAGTATGGAGAAGTCAAGTCCAAGCTGGGGAGTGAGTTGGAAATCTATGCAGAAAAAACTTGGGAAGCCTTTTTTACCCGAGTCAACCGCACCATGAACTTAGTACAGCCACTGGTTTTTATCTTTGTGGCCCTGATTATCGTTTTACTTTATGCGGCAATGCTTATGCCCATGTATCAAAATATGGAGGTAAATTTTTAAAATGAAAAAACTCATGACAAATTTGAAAAAAGCCAAGGCGAAAGCTTTCACTCTGGTAGAGATGTTGGTGGTCCTTTTAATCATCAGCGTACTTCTCTTGCTCTTTGTGCCCAATTTGACCAAGCAAAAGGATGCCGTAGATGACAAAGGAAAAGCTGCTGTTGTCAAGGTCGTGGAAAGCCAGGCAGAACTCTATAGTCTGGACAAGAATGAAGATGCGAGTCTAAGTAAATTACAGGCGGATGGTCGCATCACAGCAGAGCAAGCCAAGGCTTATAAAGAATACCATGCAAAACAAAAAACAAGTCAAACTGTTGCGGATTAAGGCCTTTACCATGCTGGAAAGTCTCTTGGTTTTGGGACTTGTGAGTATCATTGCCTTGGGCTTGTCTGGTTCTGTCCAGTCCACTTTTGCGGCGGTAGAGGAGCAGATTTTCTTTATGGAGTTTGAAGAACTCTATCGCGAAACCCAAAAACGCGGTGTTGCGAGTCAGCAAAAGACCAGTCTGAACTTAGATGGACAGACGATTAGCAATGGCAGTCAAAACTTGACTGTTCCCAAAGGGATTCAGGCACCATCTGGACAAACGATTCATTTTGACCGAGCTGGGGGAAATAGATCTCTGGCTAAGGTTGAATTTCAGACCAGAAAAGGAGCAATCAGCTATCGATTATATTTAGGAAATGGAAAAATTAAACGCATTAAGGAAACTAAAAATTAGGGCAGTGATTTTACTAGAAGCAGTAGTAGCGCTAGCTATATTTGCCAGTATTGCAACCCTCCTCTTGGGACAAATTCAGAAAAATAGACAAGAAGAGGCAGAAATCTTGCAAAAGGAGGAAGTCTTACGTGTGGCTAAGATGGCTCTGCAAACAGGTCAAAATCAGGTAAAGGTAAATGGAGTGGAGATCCAGGTGTTTGCTAGTGAAAAAGGATTGGAGGTCTACCATGGTTCAGAGAAGTTGCTCGACCTTAAAGAGCAGTAAGGTAAGAGCTTTCACTCTTTTAGAATCTCTGCTTGCCCTTATCGTCATTAGCGGAGGCTTGCTCCTTTTTCAAGCTATGAGTCAGCTCCTCATTTCAGAAGTTCGTTACCAGCAGCAAAGCGAGCAAAAGGAGTGGCTCTTGTTTGTGGATCAACTGGAGGCGGAGTTAGAGCGTTCGCAGTTTGAAAAGGTGGAAGGCAATCGCGTCTACATGAAACAGGATGGTAAGGATATCTCGATAGGCAAGTCTAAATTAGATGATTTTCGGAAGACCGATAGCAGTGGCCGGGGCTATCAGCCTATGGTTTATGGATTGAAATCCGCTCAGATTACAGAGGCAAATCACTTGATTCGCTTTCATTTCCAGTTTCAAAAAGGCTTAGAAAGGGAATTCATCTATCGTGTGGAAAAAGAAAAAGGTTAAGGCAGGCGTTCTCTTATACGCAGTCACCATGGCAGCCATTTTTAGCCTTTTGTTGCAGTTTTATTTGAATCGGCAAGTCGCCCATCACAAAGACTTTGCCTTAAATAAAGAAAAGTTGGTCGCTTTTGCCATGGCCAAACGAAGTAAAGATAAGGCTGAGCAAGAAAGTGGGGAACGAGTCTTCAACTTAGGAAAAGTCAGGTATCAAAATACGAAAACAGGTTTTGCAACAAGTGTTCGTATGGATAAGGGCAACTATGAATTTCTCTTTCCTCCGATGAAAACCAAGGAAAAGAAAACAGATACGGAGAAACAATCATTAACTAACTCAAGTGAGCAAACCAATCAGAAAGCAACAAAAGATAAGAGAGACAATTCCTAGGCAATTCAACTTCTTTGTGTTAAACTAAAAGTATGAAACACGATTTTAATCACAAAGCAGAAACCTTTGATTCGCCCAAAAATATCTTTCTTGCAAACTTGGTTTGCCAAGCAGTTGAAAAACAGATTGATCTTCTATCAGACAAGGAAATACTGGACTTTGGTGGTGGAACGGGTCTGTTAGCCTTGCCTTTAGCTAAGCTGGCCAAGTCGGTTACCCTAGTAGACATCTCGGAGAAAATGCTGGAGCAAGCCCGTTTGAAAGCAGAGGACCAAGAAATCAGGAATCTTAAGCTCTTGGAGCAGGATTTACTGGTGAATCCTTTGGAGCAGCACTTTGACCTGATTGTTGTCAGTCGGGTTCTTCATCATATGCCTGATCTAGATGCGACTCTTGCCATGTTTCACCATCACCTTAGGGAGAATGGCCAGGTCCTCATTGCTGATTTTGTCAAGACAGATACCAACCACCACGGCTTTGAGCTGACTGAACTGGAAAACAAGCTCGCCCAGTTTGGTTTTTCGAGCATTGGCAGTCAGATTCTTTATAGTGCTGAAGGTCTTTTCCTAGGAAATTACGCAGAGCTCTTTTTAACTGTAGCCCAAAAATCACTTGCTGACTAAAGCAGTGATTTTTTTCTTCAGATGGAAAAAATAGGGGAAATTTGATAAAATAGGAACATGGATTTTGAAAAAATTGAACAAGCTTATACGTATTTACTAGAGAATGTCCAAGTCATCCAAAGTGATTTGGCGACCAACTTTTATGACGCCTTGGTAGAGCAAAACAGCATCTATCTGGATGGTGAGACTGAGCTAGAGCAGGTTAAGGAGAACAATCAAGCCCTTAAGCGCTTAGCGCTTCGCAAGGAAGAGTGGCTCAAGACCTACCAGTTTCTCTTGATGAAGGCAGGACAAACGGAGCCTTTACAGGCCAATCACCAGTTTACACCGGATGCCATTTCCCTCCTCTTGGTGCTTGTTGTGGAAGAGTTGCTTCACAAAGAGGAAATTAGCATCCTTGAAATTGGTTCTGGAATGGGAATTTTGGGTGCTACTTTCTTGACTTCTATTGCTAAAAAAGTGAATTACTTGGGAATTGAAGTGGATGACTTGCTGATTGATTTGGCGGCTAGCATGGCAGATGTGATTGGTTTGCAGGCTGGTTTTGTTCAGGGTGACGCCGTTCGTCCGCAAATGCTTAAAGAAAGCGATGTGGTTATTAGCGACTTGCCTGTCGGCTATTACCCAGACGATGCCATCGCTTCACGCTATCAAGTGGCTTCTAGCCAAGAGCATACCTATGCCCATCATTTGCTGATGGAGCAAGGCCTCAAGTATCTCAAGTCAGATGGCTATGCTATTTTTCTAGCTCCAAGCGACTTGTTGACCAGTCCTCAAAGTGATTTGTTAAAAGGTTGGCTCAAAGACGAAGTCGGTCTGACGGCTATCATCGCCTTACCAGAGGATATTTTTTCAACAGCTAATCAAGCTAAAAGTATTTTTGTCTTACAGAAGAAAAGAGACAAGGAAATAGAACCATTTGTCTATCCTTTGACCAGTCTGCAAGATCCAGCTGCACTATTGAAATTCAAAGAAAATTTTCAAAAATGGAGTCAAGGTACTGAAAATTAAGCAAAAATTTGTTATAATGGATGAAAACGCTTAAAAGGGGTATCATCTTATGACAAAAACAATTGCAATCAATGCAGGAAGCTCAAGTTTGAAATGGCAACTTTACCAAATGCCAGAAGAAATAGTATTAGCGAAAGGCTTGATTGAACGTATTGGCTTGAAAGACTCTATCTCAACTGTAAAATTCGACGGCCGTTCTGAACAACAAATTCTTGATATTGACGATCACACACAAGCTGTTAAAATTTTATTAGATGATCTGATTCGTTTTGACATCATCAAAGGTTATGATGAAATTACTGGTGTCGGGCACCGCGTTGTGGCTGGTGGTGAATATTTCAAAGAGTCAACCTTGGTAGAGGGAGATGTTTTGGAAAAGGTTGAAGAGTTGGGACTCTTGGCACCTCTTCACAACCCAGCCAACGCAGCAGGAATTCGCGCATTTAAGGAATTGCTTCCAGATATTACCAGCGTTGTTGTTTTTGATACGTCATTCCATACAACCATGCCAGAGAAAGCCTATCGCTACCCTCTTCCAAACAAATACTATACTGAAAATAAGGTTCGTAAGTATGGAGCCCACGGGACAAGTCATCAGTTTGTAGCAGGAGAAGCAGCTAAAATTTTAGGTCGCCCCCTAGAAGAATTGAAATTGATTACTTGTCATATTGGAAATGGTGGTTCTATTACAGCTGTCAAAGGCGGTCAGTCTGTTGATACATCCATGGGCTTCACTCCACTTGGTGGTATTATGATGGGGACTCGTACAGGTGATATTGATCCAGCTATCATCCCCTATTTAATGCAACATACAGATGACTTTAATACACCAGAGGATATCAGTCGAATTCTCAATCGTGAGTCAGGACTTTTGGGTGTTTCTGAGAGATCAAGCGATATGCGTGATATTCACGAAGCTATGCGTACAGGTGACGAGAAAGCGCAGCTGGCAAATGAGATTTTTGTGGATCGTATCCAAAAGTATATTGGTCAGTATTTGGCAGTTTTGAACGGTGCAGATGCCATTATCTTTACAGCTGGAATTGGAGAAAATTCTGTAACAATTCGTCAGATGGTTATTGAAGGCATTTCTTGGTTTGGCTGTGATGTGGATCCTGAAAAGAATGTCTTTGGCGCTACAGGAGATATTTCGACTGATGCTGCTAAAGTTCGTGTCTTAGTCATCCCGACTGATGAAGAATTGGTCATCGCTCGTGACGTTGAACGCTTGAAAAAGTAAGAAGAACTGAATAAAATTACAAGGTAAGATACAATAAAAAGGAGTTGGGAGATAAATTTTCCCAACTTTTTGTTGTTAAAACAGTCTAAAACCTTGTCATTATTGGCTTTTTTGAAATTTATGGTATAATAGTAGTAATTTAATAGATGGAGTTGAGTTTTGAAGAAAAGCTTTCGTGTAAAAAGAGAGAAAGATTTTAAGGCGATTTTCACGGATGGAACAAGTTTTGCTAATCGTAAATTTGTTGTCTACCAATTGGAAAATCAGAAAAGTCATTTTCGAGTAGGGCTGTCCGTCAGTAAGAAATTAGGGAATGCAGTCACTAGAAATCAAATTAAAAGACGGATTCGACACATTTTGCTAAGTGTAAGGGAGCAGTTAGCTGATAACGTTGATTTTGTCGTAATTGCTCGAAAAGGGGTTGAAGGCTTGGACTATGCAGAAATGGAGAAAAATCTACTCCACGTATTAAAGTTATCAAAGATTTACCGGGAAGGAATTAGGAGTGAAAAAGAAACTACAGTTGATTAGTTTGCTGGGCTTGTCCTTATTTATCATGACAGCCTGTGGGACGAGCGATGTTGCAGCAGATTCTACAGATATATGGAGTAAATTTGTCTATTTTTTTGCTGAAATCATCCGCTTCTTGTCCTTTGACATTAGTATCGGAGTGGGGATTATCCTCTTTACGATCCTGATTCGTACGATTCTATTACCAGTCTTTCAGACTCAGATGGTGGCCTCTAGAAAAATGCAAGAGGCTCAACCACGGATCAAGGCTCTGCAAGAACAATATCCAGGTCGTGATATGGAAAGTAGAACCAAGCTGGATCAGGAGATGCGGAAGGTCTATAAAGAATTAGGGGTCAAACACTCCTCTTCTCTCTGGCCGATTTTGATTCAAATGCCGGTTCTCTTGGCTCTCTTCCAAGCCTTGACTCGAGTAGACTTTTTGAAAACAGGGCATTTTTTGTGGGTGAACCTTGGGGGAGTAGACACAAGCTTTATCCTTCCGATTTTGGCGGCAGTCTTTACCTTCTTAAGTAGTTGGTTATCGAATAAGGCTTTACCTGAAAGAAGTGGAGCTATGACAGGGATGATGTACGGGATGCCTGTACTGATCTTTATCTTTGCCATCTCTTCACCTAGTGGTGTAGCCTTGTACTGGGCAGTATCCAATGCTTATCAAGTTTTGCAAACCTACTTCTTAAATAATCCTTTTAAGATTATTGCAGCGCGTGAGGCGGAAGTACAAGCTAAAAAAGATTTGGAAAATAGAAAAAGAAAAGCCAAGAAAAAGGCTCAGAAAACGAAATAATAAGGAGGAATCTGATAATGGTATTATTTACAGGTTCAACTGTTGAAGAAGCAATCCAGAAAGGATTGAAAGAGTTAGGTATTCCGAGAATGAAGACTCACATCAAGGTCGTGTCCAAAGAGAAGAAAGGTTTTTTAGGCTTATTTGGGAAAAAACCAGCTCAAGTTGATATTGAGGCGATTAGTGAGACGACTGTGATTAAGGCCAATCAACAAGCTGTAAAAGGTGTTCCGAAAGAAATCAATGAACAAAATGAACCTGTTAAGACAGTAACAGAGGCTACAGTTGATCTTGGTCATGTTGTTGAGGCGATTAAAAAAATAGAAGAGGAAGGTCAGGGTGTTTCTGATGAAATCAAGGCTGAAATCTTGAAAAATGAGAAACATGCTAGCACGATCTTAGAAGAAACAGGTCACATCGCGATTTTAAATGAATTGCAGACCGGAGATACTGGAGTGGAAGACCCAGCAAAGTGTGAAGAATTTGTATCTATGTCAGAATCGGTAGAAAGCCAGTCTTTGGAAGATCTAGGTTTGAAGGTGGAGCCGAGTTATGACATCGAACAAGTAGCAACTCAAGTGGCTAACTATGTTCAAACCATTGTGGACGATATGGATGTTGAAGGGACGATTTCAAGCGACTACAATCGTCGCACGATTAATCTTCAAATCGATACCAATGAACCAGGTCGTATTATTGGCTACCACGGAAAAGTATTGAAAGCACTTCAGCTTTTGGCGCAAAACTACCTCTACAATCGCTATTCAAGAACTTTCTATATCACAATCAACGTCAATGATTACGTTGAACACCGGGCAGAAGTCTTGCAAACCTACGCTCAAAAATTGGCGACTCGCGTTTTAGAAGAAGGGCGTAGCCAACAAACTGATCCAATGTCTAATAGCGAACGCAAGATTATCCATCGCATTATTTCACGCATGGATGGTGTGACGAGTTATTCTGAAGGTGACGAGCCAAATCGCTATGTTGTCGTAGATACGGAATAAACAAAATCAGGCTTGTCCTGATTTTTTGTTAGAAAAGGGAGAAGAAACAGATGATGGAAGCAATCAAGAACTATCTATCTTATGCAGGTATCCAATATCGTCATCCAGATAAGGCTGGAGATGAGCGAGAGAAGATGCTGGCGTTGCGCCACAAAGGGCAGGAGGCTCGCAAGGCTTTTACGAACCTAGCCAAGGCCTTCCAAGAAAAGCATCCAGAATGGCAACTGCAACAAACTAGTCAGTGGATGAACCAAGCGCAACGCTTGCGACCGCATTTCTGGGCCTATTTACAGAGAGACGGACAAGTGACAGAACCTATGATGGCTCTTCGTTTATATGGAACACCTGCCAATTATGGGATTTCTTTGGAAGTCAGTTTCATCGAGCGTAAGAAAGATGAGCAGACTTTAGACAAGCAAGCCAAGGTTTTAGAACTTCCAGCGGTAGAAGGAATTTATTATTTAGTCTATTCAAATGGGGAAAGTCATAAGGTGGAGGCTACTGAGGAGAATCGTCGTACTTTACGCGAGAAGGTGAGAAGTCAGGAAGTCCGTAAAGTCTTAGTCAAGTCAGATGTTTCCCTCATTGAGAATCAGTCAGTAGAAGCGGTTTTAGAAAAATTAGAAGACGCTTATACTCTCCTACTTCCTTACTATGAGGTGACGAGAGGATAGACAAATCAAATGTACTAGAGGAGCTCAAATTGTTTTATTGCTATTCTATGCATTTTTTCATATAATAGTAAAATAGGATGTGTGATTCATTAATCACCTCAAAGAGAAAGGAAATTCTATGTCAAATCTATCTGTTAATGCAATTCGTTTTCTAGGTATTGACGCTATCAACAAAGCCAACTCAGGTCACCCAGGGGTGGTTATGGGGGCTGCTCCAATGGCCTATAGCCTCTTTACAAAGCAACTTCGTATCAATCCAGCACAACCAAACTGGATCAACCGCGACCGTTTTATTCTTTCAGCAGGACACGGCTCTATGCTTCTTTATGCCCTTCTTCACCTTTCTGGTTTTGAAGATGTTAGCATGGATGAAGTCAAGAACTTCCGCCAATGGGGTTCAAAAACACCAGGTCACCCAGAATTTGGGCATACAGCAGGGGTTGACGCTACAACTGGTCCTCTAGGACAAGGGATTTCTACTGCCACCGGCTTTGCCCAAGCAGAACGTTTCCTAGCAGCGAAATATAACCGTGAAGGCTTCAATATCTTTGACCACTATACTTATGTGATCTGTGGAGATGGAGATTTGATGGAGGGTGTCTCAAGCGAGGCGGCTTCATATGCGGGCTTGCAAAAACTTGACAAGTTGGTTGTCCTTTATGATTCAAATGATATCAACTTGGATGGTGAGACAAAGGATTCCTTTACAGAAAGTGTTCGTGACCGTTACAACGCCTACGGTTGGCATACAGCCTTGGTTGAAGATGGAACAGACTTGGAAGCAATCCATGCTGCTATCGAATCAGCCAAAGCTTCAGGAAAACCATCTTTGATCGAAGTGAAGACTGTGATTGGATACGGTTCTCCAAACAAACAAGGAACCAATGCAGTACACGGTGCTCCTCTTGGAGCAGATGAGACTGCAGCAACTCGCCAAGCGCTCGGCTGGGACTATGAACCATTTGAAATTCCAGAGCAAGTTTATGCTGATTTCAAAGAAAATGTTGCAGACCGTGGTGCATCAGCTTATCAAGCTTGGACTAAATTAGTTGCAGATTATAAAGAAGCTCATCCAGAACTGGCTGCAGAAGTAGAAGCCATCATTGACGGACGTGATCCAGTCGAAGTGACTCCAGCAGACTTCCCAGCCTTAGAAAATGGCTTCTCTCAAGCAACTCGTAATTCAAGCCAAGATGCTTTGAATGTTGTAGCAGCTAAGTTGCCAACCTTCCTAGGTGGATCCGCTGATCTCGCTCACTCAAACATGACTTACATCAAAACAGATGGACTTCAAGATGATGCCAATCGCTTGAACCGCAACATTCAGTTTGGTGTTCGTGAATTTGCAATGGGAACGATTTTGAACGGGATGGCTCTTCATGGTGGACTTCGTGTTTACGGTGGTACTTTCTTTGTCTTCTCTGACTATGTGAAAGCAGCTGTCCGTTTGTCAGCCTTGCAAGGACTTCCTGTGACTTATGTCTTCACCCATGACTCTATTGCGGTTGGTGAAGATGGTCCAACTCACGAACCAGTTGAACATCTAGCAGGTCTTCGTGCTATGCCAAATCTCAATGTTTTCCGCCCAGCAGATGCGCGTGAAACTCAAGCAGCTTGGTACCTTGCAGTGACAAGCAAAAAAACACCAACTGCCCTTGTCTTGACACGTCAAAACTTGACTGTTGAAGAAGGGACAGACTTTGACAAAGTGGCAAAAGGTGCCTATGTTGTCTATGAAAATGCAGCGGACTTTGATACTATCTTGATTGCAACTGGTTCAGAGGTGAATTTGGCGGTCGCAGCTGCCAAAGAATTGGCTAGCCAAGGTGCAAAAGTCCGTGTAGTCAGCATGCCATCAACAGATGTCTTTGACGCACAAGATGCAGCTTACAAGGAAGAAATCCTTCCAAATGCAGTCCGCCGTCGTGTTGCAGTCGAAATGGGTGCAACTCAAAACTGGTACAAGTATGTTGGTCTTGATGGTGCCGTTCTCGGTATTGATACCTTTGGAGCATCTGCTCCAGCACCAAAAGTATTGGCAGAGTACGGATTTACAGTTGAAAATCTAGTCAAAGTCGTTCAAAACTTGAAATAATCACAAAAATCAGAGTGAAAACTCTGATTTTTTATAACCATAAAAACAAGGCACAATCTTGTAAAAGTAGCTGAAATTTGATATAGTAGTCCTATGTAAAATACAAAGGAGAAAATACTATGGAAAATATTAGTCCAAATTTAACATTTGTGATCATGCTTGTAGGTATGTTTGCCTTGATGTTCTTTATGCAACGTTCTCAAAAGAAACAAGCACAAAAGCGTATGGAAAGCTTGAACAAGCTTCAAAAAGGCTATGAAGTGATTACAATCGGTGGCCTTTACGGAACAGTTGATGAAGTAGATACTGAGAAGAAAACAATCGTACTGGATGTAGATGGCGTTTATTTGACTTTCGAATTGACTGCAATCAAGACAGTGTTGCCACTCAAAGAAGCTGTGACACCAGAAGGAGCAGTTATCGACGAAAGCGGAGTAATCGAAGAATAAAACGGGACCTGTCACTCCCGTTTTTCTATGAGATGAGAGGAAAAGGGATGAAAAAAATAGTATTTGTATGCTTGGGGAATATCTGTCGCAGCCCTATGGCAGAATTTGTGATGAAGTCAATGACGAGTGACTATCAAGTCGAGAGTCGGGCAACGTCATCATGGGAACATGGTAATCCGATTCATAAGGGAACGCAGGCGATTTTTCAGCAGTATCAGATCCCTTATGACAAAGACAAAACATCGCTTCAGATTGGCAGAGAAGACTTTGAGTCATTTGATTACATTATCGGTATGGATACTTCAAACGTTTCAGATCTGCGTCAAATATGTCCTCAGGAATTGCAGCATAAGATCTACCCTTTTGCATCTGAAAGTGTTCCAGATCCTTGGTATACAGGAGATTTTGAGGAAACCTATGCTCGCATCACAAGTGGATGTCGAAGCTGGCTAGATCGATTAGAAAATGAGAGTGACAATGGAAAAGCTTAAACAAATCTATGAAAAGTATAGAGTTTATCTAACTCGCCCTAGGCTAGAGTTCATTGCAGTAGTCGTAATTGCACTCTGTGCCCTTTCAGTTTTTCTACTAAACACACCAAAAAAGGGTGTCCTGACACTTGATGGTGGTGCACTTGTTTATGATGGAACCTTGGTAAGAGGAAAGATGAATGGTCAAGGAACCCTGACCTTTGAAAATGGAGACCAATATACAGGTGATTTCAATAATGGAGCCTTTAATGGAAAAGGGACTTTCCAATCAAAAGATGGCTGGAAATATGAAGGTGATTTTGTAAATGGCCAGGCTGAAGGTCAAGGGAAGTTGACTACCGAGCAGGAAGTTGTCTATGAAGGCAGCTTTAAACAAGGCGTCTTTCAACAAAAACAATAGTCTCCAGATTAGGGGACTATTCTCAAAAGCCAAAAAGAAAGCGCTTTCTAGAAGTGGAGTCGATGTCTGATTATCAACGATAAAAAACTTTGTGAAATAAAAAAATTTTTTATCACAATTTCACAATCATCCAGACAAAACTCCATTGTATAGCTATATTGAGAAAAAAATCACAAATTCAGAAAATTTCTTTGTGAAATGCTTATGAAACTGTTTACAAAGAATAAAAAAAGAGTTATAATAAGCTTGTGAAAAAATTAACAAAGGATAAAATCCTTAAAGGCTATGGAGGATAATATGGCTGATAAAAAAACAGTAACCCCAGAGGAAAAACAACTTGCTGCTGAAAAGCATGTAGATGGTCTCGTGAAAAAAGCCTTGGTTGCGCTTGATGAAATGCGCAAATTGAACCAAGAACAAGTTGACTACATCGTAGCAAAAGCGTCTGTTGCAGCACTTGACGCGCACGGTATCCTTGCACAACATGCAGTTGAAGAAACTGGTCGTGGGGTATTTGAAGACAAGGCAACAAAAAACCTATTTGCCTGCGAACACGTAGTGAACAATATGCGTGGAGTTAAAACAGTTGGAGTTATCGAAGATGATCCAGTTACAGGCTTGACTAAAATTGCAGAACCTGTCGGTGTAGTGTGTGGTGTCACTCCAACAACGAACCCAACATCAACAGCTATTTTCAAATCATTGATTGCTTTGAAAACACGTAATCCAATCGTGTTTGCTTTCCATCCATCAGCTCAAGAATCTTCTGCTCACGCAGCACAAATCGTTCGTGATGCAGCTATTGCGGCTGGAGCACCTGAAAACTGTGTTCAATGGATTACAGAACCATCTATGGAAGCAACTGGAGCGCTTATGAACCACGAAGGTGTTGCAACTATTCTTGCAACTGGTGGTAATGCCATGGTTAAGGCGGCTTACTCATGTGGGAAACCAGCTCTTGGGGTAGGTGCCGGAAACGTTCCTGCTTATGTAGAAAAATCTGCCGACCTCCGTCAAGCTGCTCATGACATCGTAATGTCCAAATCATTTGACAATGGTATGGTCTGTGCATCAGAGCAAGCGGTTATCATTGATAAAGAAGTGTATGATGAATTTGTAGAAGAATTCAAATCATACCACACTTACTTTGTAAACAAAAAAGAAAAAGCCCTTCTTGAAGAATTCTGTTTTGGCGTGAAAGCAAACAGCAAAAACTGTGCAGGCGCTAAACTAAATGCAAACATCGTTGGTAAACCAGCTGCATGGATTGCAGAACAAGCAGGATTCAGCGTTCCAGAAGGAACAAACATCTTGGCTGCAGAATGTGCAGAAGTAGGACCAAAAGAACCATTGACTCGTGAAAAATTGTCACCAGTAATCGCTGTATTGAAAGCTGAGGATACAGAAGACGGTCTTAAAAAAGCTCGTCAAATGGTTGAGTTTAACGGACTTGGTCACTCAGCAGCTATCCATACAAAAGACGAAGCTCTTGCTAAACGCTTTGGTACAGAAATCAAAGCAATGCGTATTATCTGGAACTCTCCATCTACTTTCGGTGGTATCGGTGACGTATACAATGCCTTCATTCCATCATTGACACTTGGATGTGGCTCATATGGACACAACTCAGTTGGTGATAACGTGAGTGCGATCAACCTTCTAAACATCAAGAAAGTAGGGAAACGTAGAAATAATATGCAATGGTTTAAAGTTCCTTCAAAAATTTACTTCGAACGCAATTCTATCCAATACCTTCAAACATGTGAAGATATTGAACGCGTTATGATTGTTACAGACAAATCTATCGAAAAACTAGGCTTTGTTCAACGTGTTATCGATCAATTGAACGCACGTAGCAACCGTGTAACGATCCAAGTCTTCTCAGATGTTGAACCAGATCCAGACATCACAACTGTAGAACGTGGTGCTGAAGTGATGAAAGCATTTGAACCAGATACTATCATCGCTCTTGGTGGTGGTTCTCCAATGGACGCGGCTAAAGTGATGTGGCTCTTCTACGAACAACCAGAAATTGACTTCCGTGACTTGGTTCAAAAATTCATGGATATCCGTAAACGTGCCTTCCGCTTCCCATCACTTGGTAAGAAAGCGAAATACATCGGTATCCCAACAACTTCTGGTACAGGTTCAGAAGTAACACCATTTGCCGTTATCTCTGATAAGAAAAACAACCGTAAATACCCATTGGCTGACTACTCATTGACACCAACTATTGCCATTGTTGACCCTGCTTTGGTTGAATCAGTTCCTGACTTCATCGCTGCTGATACAGGTATGGACGTCTTGACTCACGCTACTGAAGCCTACACTTCAAACTTTGCTAACGACTACACAGACGGTATTGCACTTCAAACTATCAAGCTTGTCTTTGAATGGTTGGAAAAATCTGTTAAGACAGCTGACCCAGAAGCTCGCGAAAAAATGCATAATGCATCTACAATGGCTGGTATGGCCTTCGCCAATGCCTTCCTTGGTATGAGCCACTCAATGGCCCACAAGATCGGTGGAGTTCACCATACTGTTCACGGACGTACAAATGCAATCTTGCTTCCATACGTTATCCGTTACAACGGAACTCGTCCATCTAAGACGACTACGTGGCCTAAGTACAACTACTGGAAAGCTGATGAAAAATTCCAAGACATCGCGAAAATGCTTGGATTGCCTCACTCAACTCCAGAAGAAGCGGTTGAAGCGTATGCCAAAGCAGTTTACGATCTTGGTGAAGCAGTTGGAATCACAATGAACTTCAAAGGCTTTGGAATTGATGAAAAAGCTTGGAAAGACAGCTTGCATGAAATTGCCTTGCTTGCTTATGAAGACCAATGTTCACCTGCTAACCCACGCTTGCCAATGGTAGCCGACATGGAAGAAATTATGGCAGATGCTTACTATGGCTATGCAGAACGTCCAGGACGTCGTAAATAATCGTTTATCAGCCTAGAGGCAGGAGTAATCCTGTCTCTTTTCATAGTCCTATTTCTGAAGTTAGAGTTGAACTATGAGAAGAGAAGATTATGCGGATAGGATAGAAGATCCTAGAAATAAAAGCTTAGGTGAATGAAGGGGCTTGAAAAGTAGAAAAGCAAGAGAGAAAAACAACGCCCGTACTTGCAATTCTACTTAAATAGTTATATAATAATAATGTTGAAAGGTGATTTGTAGTGATTCAAGTTACTCTTTTCACAATAAAATTTTCAGGATTTTCATAAGGAGGAAATCACTAATGGTAGTTAAAGTTGGTATTAACGGTTTCGGACGTATCGGTCGTCTTGCTTTCCGCCGTATCCAAAACGTAGAAGGTGTTGAAGTTACTCGCATCAACGACCTTACAGATCCAGTTATGCTTGCACACTTGTTGAAATACGACACAACTCAAGGTCGTTTCGACGGTACTGTAGAAGTCAAAGAAGGTGGATTTGAAGTTAACGGTAAATTCGTTAAAGTTTCTGCTGAACGTGATCCAGAACAAATCGACTGGGCTACTGACGGTGTAGAAATCGTTCTTGAAGCAACTGGTTTCTTTGCTAAGAAAGCAGCGGCTGAAAAACACTTGCACGCTGGCGGAGCTAAAAAAGTTGTTATCACTGCTCCTGGTGGAAACGACGTTAAAACAGTTGTATTCAACACTAACCACGACGTTCTTGACGGTACTGAAACAGTTATCTCAGGTGCTTCATGTACTACAAACTGCTTGGCTCCAATGGCTAAAGCTCTTCAAGACAACTTCGGTGTTGTAGAAGGATTGATGACAACTATCCACGCTTACACTGGTGACCAAATGATCCTTGACGGACCACACCGTGGTGGTGACCTTCGCCGTGCTCGTGCTGGTGCAGCAAACATCGTTCCTAACTCAACTGGTGCTGCTAAAGCTATCGGTCTTGTAATCCCAGAATTGAACGGTAAACTTGACGGATCTGCACAACGTGTTCCAACTCCAACTGGATCAGTTACTGAATTGGTAGCAGTTCTTGAAAAGAACGTTACTGTTGATGAAGTAAACGCAGCTATGAAAGCAGCTTCAAACGAATCATACGGATACACTGAAGACCCAATCGTATCTTCAGATATCGTAGGTATGTCTTACGGTTCATTGTTTGACGCAACTCAAACTAAAGTTCTTGACGTTGACGGTAAACAATTGGTTAAAGTTGTATCATGGTACGACAACGAAATGTCATACACTGCACAACTTGTACGTACTCTTGAATACTTTGCAAAAATCGCTAAATAATTCTTGAGTCAATAAAAGCAAGGCCTTCTGGTCTTGCTTTTTCTATATGGAAAAATGGATGCTAGTGTCATCCATTCTTTTTTAATTCTTTTTCAAATGTATCCGAGAGGGCAGTAAAGCTCAACTTTTCTAAGGTGAGTGGGTGGGTAAAGGAAAGGCGAAAAGCGTGAAGCATGAGCCTGCTCGTTTTTGATTGAGTATTATAGAGAGGGTCGCCTAGGATAGGGTGTTTATGATGAGAGAGGTGAACACGGATCTGATGCGTTCGACCGGTCTTTAGTTTGCAACGAACCAGAGAAGTCTTGTTTGGAAATTGCTTTAATCGACTGATATGCGTTTCAGCCTGTTGCCCATTTTTAGAATCTACCACTCGTTTTCTACGATCGTGTCGATCACGACCAATTTTATCTCGAAAGACAAGTTCTTTACTCTCTACTCGCCCTTCTATAAGTGCCCAGTACTCACGAGCGATTTCCTTTTTTTCCAACAAACGATTGAGGATGGGTAAGATAAAAGGATTTTTAGCAAAAAGCACTAAACCGCTTGTTTCCATATCCAGACGATGAACGACATAACAGGTTTGGCCAACGTAGGCAGAGACGTGATTGAGAAGGGCAATTTCACCAGGTTGATTTCCGTGAGTTTTCATTCCCTCTGGCTTGTTGACGATAATGAGATGTTGGTCTTGATAAACCTCTTGAACGAGGTCTGGGTTGCCCCAAAGGATTTCTTTTTTGGGATAATCTTCCTCGTCAAAAGTCAACTGACAAATATCCCCTGGCTTGACCATCTCGTTCCAGTGAACTTCTTTGTGGTTCATTAAGATGTTCTTCTTTATTCTCAAAAAATGGCGGATTTTTCTAGGGATGAGGAGTTGTTCCTCTAAAAATTGTTTGACCGTCATTTGAGGCAAGGATTCGGGTAATGTAAATGTGAATTGCATACAGATATTGTAACAAAAAAAGCCCTATTTGGATAGGGAGTAGCTAAATTCTTGAGTTCCTATGGTGAAGATGATAAAATAAACGCATGAAATTAGATAAATTATTTGAGAAGTTTCTTTCTCTCTTTAAAAAAGAAACGAATGAATCCACGGAGTCTGATTCGACTAGCATGCGTCGTTCTCGGAGCGATAGAAAAAAATTGTCCCAAGTAGGCCCAATTCGGAAATTTTGGCGTCGTTATCATCTGACAAAAATCGTCATCATTTTAGGGTTAAGTGCAGGTTTGCTAGTAGGAACCTACCTATTTGCGATAGCCAAGTCTACCAATGTCAATGACTTGCAAAATGCCTTAAAAACGCGAACTCTGATTTTTGACCGCGAAGAAAAAGAGGCAGGAGCCCTATCAGGCCAAAAGGGAACCTATGTTGAACTGACAGATATCAGTAAAGACTTGCAGAATGCTGTTGTTGCGACAGAGGACCGTTCCTTTTATAAAAATGATGGGATTAACTATGGTCGTTTCTTTCTAGCCATCCTTACCGCGGGTCGTTCTGGAGGGGGCTCCACCATCACTCAACAGTTGGCGAAAAATGCCTATCTTTCCCAGGACCAGACCGTTGAACGGAAGGCCAAGGAGTTTTTCCTTGCCTTAGAGTTGACCAAGAAATACAGCAAGGAGCAAATCCTTACTATGTACCTCAATAATGCCTACTTTGGAAATGGGGTATGGGGTGTTGAAGATGCAAGTAAGAAATATTTCGGTGTATCGGCTTCACAACTAACGCTTGATCAGGCGGCCACTCTAGCAGGGATGCTCAAGGGACCAGAATTGTATAATCCATTAAATTCTGTTGAGACTTCGACCAACCGTAGGGATACTGTTTTGCAAAATATGGTTGCAGCGGGCTATATTGATAAAAATAAAGAGATCGAAGCGGCTGGAGTAGATATGGCTTCTCAACTGCAAGATAAGTATGAAGGCAAAGTTTCGGATTATCGTTACCCGTCCTATTTTGATGCAGTTGTCAACGAAGCAGTTTCCAAGTACAATCTTACAGAAGAAGAGATTGTCAACAACGGCTATCGAATTTACACAGAGCTTGACCAAAACTACCAAGCAAACATGCAGGTTATTTACGAAAACACTTCGCTATTTCCAACAGCAGAAGACGGAACACATGCCGAATCAGGTAGTGTCGCTCTAGAACCCAAGACTGGTGGAGTGCGTGGAGTTGTTGGTCGTGTAGCTGGTGATGACAAACCAGGCTTTCGCAATTTCAACTATGCCACTCAGTCTAAGCGTAGCCCAGGCTCAACCATTAAACCTTTAGTCGTTTATACACCCGCAGTAGAAGCAGGGTGGGCCTTGAACAAGCAACTGGATAATCATACGATGCAGTACAACAGTTATCAAGTAGACAACTATGCAGGTATTAAGACATCTCCAGAAGTACCTATGTATCAGGCTTTGGCGGAATCACTCAACCTACCAGCTGTTGCGACAGTAAATGAATTAGGTATTGACAAAGCTTTTGACGCTGGGGGGAGATTTGGCCTGAATATGGAAAAAGTTGACCGAGTTCTTGGAGTTGCTCTTGGTGGAGGTGTGGAGACGAATCCTCTCCAGATGGCGCAAGCCTATGCAGCCTTTGCTAATGGAGGTTTGATGCCTGAGGCGCATTTCATCACTCGTATTGAAAATGCCAGTGGTCAGGTCGTCAAGAGTCATAAAAACTCCCAAAAACGAGTGATTGATAAGTCGGTAGCTGATAAAATGACCAGTATGATGCTAGGAACATTTACCAATGGTACAGGAATTAGTTCATCACCAGCGGATTACGTTATGGCTGGTAAAACAGGTACGACTGAAGCTGTTTTCAATCCAGAATATACCAGTGACCAGTGGGTGATCGGCTATACTCCAGATGTTGTAATTAGCCACTGGCTCGGCTTCCCAACAACAGATGAGAACCATTATCTAGCAGGTTCGACCTCAAATGGAGCAGCCCATGTCTTTAGAAGTATGGCTAATACTATCTTGCCTTACACTCCAGGTAGCACTTTTACAGTTGAGAATGCTTATAAACAAAATGGTATTGAACCAGAAAATACGAAAAAGCAGGTTGTTGAAAATGAGACAAACCAGTCCGAGGATCCGCTAGAAGATATTCGTAGCCGAGCTCAAAATCTTGTAGACGAAGCGGGACGTGCGATTTCGGATGCAAAGATAAAAGAAAAAGCCCAGACAATCTGGGACTCTTTCGTCAATCTCTTTCGTTAAGAGGCTTGTCAAAGCCTAGGTTTCTTGTTATAATAGATAAGATGGAGGCGTTATGGCACTAAAAAAAGCAAGCCTAGCTTGTGCAGTTTGCGGTTCAAGAAATTACTCAATCAAAATTAGTGGGAACCCCAAGCCAACACGACTAGAAGTAAATAAATTTTGTAGACATTGTGGAAAATATACGACACATAGAGAAACGAGATAGGAGAGAACGATGGGTTTTATTAAGGATATTTTTAAACTTCTTAAGGAAACAACATGGCCGACTCGCAAAGAAAGCTGGAGAGATTTTCGCTCAATTATGGAATACACAGCCTTCTTTGTGGTTATCATTTACATTTTTGACCAGTTGATTGTTTCAGGTTTGATTCGATTTATTAACATTTTTTAGAAGAAAAGCGGAAGACTTCTGCTGGCTTTCTTCTATTATGTATGAAAGGAAATATCATGGATAGTTTTGACAAAGGATGGTTTGTTCTACAAACTTATTCTGGCTATGAAAATAAGGTAAAAGAAAATCTATTGCAACGTGCGCAAACATATAACATGTTGGATAATATTCTACGCGTTGAGATTCCAACACAAACCGTGCAAGTTGAGAAAAATGGAAAGAAAAAGGAAATTGAAGAGAATCGCTTTCCGGGTTATGTCCTTGTAGAAATGGTCATGACAGATGAAGCGTGGTTCGTTGTTCGAAACACACCTAACGTAACAGGATTCGTCGGGTCACACGGGAACAGATCAAAACCAACTCCGCTATTGGAACAGGAAATCCGTGATATTCTGGTTTCTATGGGACAAACCGTTCAAGAGTTTGATATTGATGTTGAAGTTGGGCAGACTGTCCGCATCATTGATGGTGCTTTTGCAGATTATACAGGTAAAATTACTGAAATTGATAACAACAAAGTGAAGATGATTATCTCTATGTTTGGTAATGATACGATTGCAGAAGTAAATCTCAACCAAATTGCAGAATTATAACCGCAGAGAGGCCAGGCCTCTCTTTTTGTATGCAGTTGAGGTAGCGAGAAGTACAGAAGAGGAGAAGTAGATCAAAGGCTGGATGCTTTCTGCTAGACTAAAGGTAGAAAGGAGAGGCCTATGAATCTGAAAGAATTATACGAAGAAAGTAAAGGGATTGTAAATAAGTGCCGCAAAGAATACCATTTACATCTGTGGGAGAAAGAGGACTGGGACCAGGAGGGGATGATATGCCTGTATGAGCTGGTCAGTCACCATCCAGAG